>CALLNY010000016.1 GCA_938005475.1 uncultured Bacteroidia bacterium
TTACATTGTCTCCACTTAACAAAAATCCATGCCGCATCCCAGTTTTCTGCATCTCTCCATGAATTGTTCCATGTAATATCAAACGTTACCGTTTGTGCTGTTTGATTAACTGATAAATTGCTAATGTTCAAACCATTAGCAAAAACTTGGCTTAGGATTATCATCCCCATCAAAAGCCAACTTGCTGAGTTTTTAATGCACGTTTCAATAAAACTTAATTTAAATTGTTTGAAAAATCATGCTACAAAAATATAGCATTTTTTTTAAAATTTTTTACCCAAAATCGCAAGATTCTTACTTGGAAAAAAAATTATAAAGTATAAGCTGGTTGTAAGGCTTATGAGCGAAGATAAATAATGGTTTAATATTCATTTTTAAAACTTTCGTATAAAATTGAAATAATTTTTATACCTTTGCGTAAAAATCGAATATCATGGAACAAGAAAATCAATTAAATATTGAATTAACGGATGAAGTTGCTGGGGGTGTTTATTCTAATTTAGCGATTATATCGCATTCAGAAACAGAGTTTATTGTAGATTATATACAGGTTATGCCTGGAGTACCTAAAGCCAAGGTAAAATCGCGTATTATTCTCAACCCTCAACATGCCAAAAGATTATTGTTAGCCTTAAAAGAAAATATAGATAAATACGAAGCTAATTTCGGTCAAATTCCTATCAATCAAAATATACCCAACAAGATTCCATTTAATCCTAAGGGACAAGCATGAGAACTTATCGTTTACTATTTTTATTTATGAGTTTTTGTTTTGTTGGAAATACTTTTGGAAAATTATGTTGAAAGTAAATAAAAGATTGCAAGTTGACATAAAAGGAAATGTTACAGAATGCAGTATGGATGTTGATTTGTTGGTTTGTTACGCAGATAGAGACGGGCTATGGTTTTCTACTAAGTCGAGACATGAGGCTAATAAAAAAATTTTTTTTACTAACCGAGTATCGGATTTAAAAATTAATTATAATCAACGAAGAGCAGAAGTAGTTGGGTCAAGCGTTCAAAAATTTGAATATTAAAATGGAAAAGAACTTTTTAGTAATAGGAGGAGGAGGAAGGGAGCATGCAATTGCTGACAAGTTGTCACGTTCTAAATATTGTAAAAAACTTTGGATTGCGCCTGGGAATCCAGGCACATTAGGTTTTGCTCAAAATCTTTCAATAAACATAACTCATCCTGATGAAGTAGTTGTAACTTGTTTAGAGCATGATATTGATATAGTGGTAGTTGGTCCGGAAGCACCTTTGATGGAGGGGGTAGCCGATGAACTAAAACGAAATGGAATTGCAGTGATTGGGCCTACAAGAGATGGTGCATTATTAGAAGGTTCTAAAGTGTTTGCTAAAACTTTTATGCAGAAGTATCGTATCCCCACAGCTTCGTATCATTTCTTTGATAGAACGACCATACAAGAAGCTAAAGCATATTTAAAAGAAGCAAAATATCCGTTGGTGCTAAAAGCATCGGGTTTAGCGGCTGGAAAAGGAGTAGTAACTTGTGAAAGTTATCATTTTGCTAAGTCAATTTTAGAGCAAATGCTTAACGGTACTTTGGTAGGCGAAGCTGGTGAAACCGTTGTAATAGAAGAGTTTTTGAATGGTTGGGAACTTTCTATGTTCATTTTAACAGATGGGCAAAATTATTTATTGCTTCCGGAAGCTAAAGATTATAAACGTATCGGAGAAGGCAACACTGGGCCTAACACGGGCGGAATGGGGTCTGTATCACCTGTCCTTTTGCTTACTCCGGAACTCAAACAAACTATCATACAAAAGGTTATTGAACCCACATTAAGTGGTCTAAAAAAAGAAAAAATTGATTATCAAGGGTTTATATTTTTTGGTTTGATGATAGTACAAAATGAGCCTTATGTTTTGGAGTATAATGTCCGAATGGGAGACCCCGAAACCCAATCCGTATTCACGCGAATAACTTCTGATGTAGGCGAAATGTTTATTAGTGTTGCAGAGAAGCGATTAAATCAATATATTTTATCCGTAACGTCACAAACTGCTGTAACAGTAGTTTCAGTAAGTGAAGGTTATCCAGGAAGTTATGAAAAAGAAAAAGCTATTTATTTGCCTAAATCTACTCCTAAAGATATTTTCATTTATCACGCAGGAACAAAAATAAAAGAAAACCAATTGATTTCCAATGGTGGTAGAGTATTGAATGTTACGGCATTAGGGGATAATTTAGCGGATGCTATACATAAAGCATATAAATTCAATGAAAATATTGTATTTAGTAACAAATATTACAGGAAAGATATTGGTCAGGACTTGTTAGTATTAGAAAACTTATGATTTTACCTATTTATGCATACGGTAAGCCCGTCTTAAAAGAAAAATCCAAAGAAATTAGCAAAGACTATCCTAAATTACAAGAACTTATAAGTAACATGTATGAAACCATGTACAACGCAAATGGAGTGGGGCTAGCGGCTCCACAAATAGGGCTTTCTATTCGGCTATTTATAGCAGACGGGCAATCTATGAAACCTGATCCTCAACCCGATGGCACTATAGAAAATATGGAAGGCTTTAAAAAAGTTTTTATCAATCCGCTCATTTTAGAACAAAATGGAAATAAATGGGGCTATGAAGAAGGTTGTTTGAGTATTCCTTATATTCGTGAAGTCGTTGAAAGACCTTATAAACTCAAAATTCAATATTATGATGAGTTATGGAACCTCAAAATAGAAGAATATCAAGGATTAAAAGCTCGTATTATTCAACATGAATATGACCATATAGAAGGCATTCTTTTTATTGATCATATCTCCCCTTTTCGTAAACAACTAATCCGAAATAAACTCAATAGAATCTTACAAGGAAAGTTAGAGGTAGATTATCCTATGATTTTTAAATGATTAATCCGAAAATAATTAAAATTTCCATTTTTGTGCTAATTTTTGCGTATAAATCACGAAATCTTTAATATTTCTTTCAAATATACCTCCCGAAATTGACTCTCCCTTTTCATTTAAATGTTTTGAAACCTCATGAAGTTCTAGTAATTTAGGCGAAACAATAGAATACTGGTTTAAAAAATTTACTAATTTAGAAATTAGTATCATTAAATATACGGCGGGGAATTTTCCTCCTCTTCCCGAAGAAATGCCTACAACTCCAAAAATCTTATTATCAAATAGATGTTTAAATGGCTCATCTCCCAATTGATGAAATAAATTTACCACATTAGCATTCAAGCCCCAATTATATTCTGGAGTAACAATAATAATAATGGAGGCTTGCTCCCAATTTTGGATTAACTCCGCTTGAAAGGCAGAAAGATTCTGAATATCTAATATTGCTTTTCCTACTAATGGAATATCATCGTTCACAAAATCAATAATATGCGTAGAAAAACCTTGCTGTTCAAATTGTTTACTTAAATATAAACAAACTTTTAAAGTGTTACTTTCTTTTCGATGAGATGTTGATAATATTAAAACTTTCATTACTAATGTTTATGGAAAAAATGATTGTAATTTAAAAATCGTTCAGAAATAAGAAATTTTTAAAGAAAAATCCCCTCAATTTGAGGGGAGAGCTAAAAAACAATTTATCTTATTACTGTCCTTCTTTCATTCTTCTCATGGCTTCTTTCATGTCTATTCTTACACCATCATAGTAAGCGACTATCCATGCATCTTTAATACCCATTTTACGGATATCTTTTTTGAATGCATCAGCCATATTGTAATCCTTGAATTTACCGATAGTATACTTATTCAAATTATCTTTGGTTTCACCTTCAAAGTTTTGAGTTTCTGAAAGATATTGATTTATATTAAAGTATTGGAAAGCACCAATTTGTACTTTAAAAATCAAACCTCTTTCTACACCCTTTACTTCTTGCTGTTTAGTAGCTTCTAAAGCAGTATTACATTGCGAAAGCTGATTTTTTAGATTGGTGATTTCCGCATCTTTACCTCTTGACTGATTTTCGCATTTGTCTAATTGAGCTTGTAACTCTTGATAACGCTGAGAAAGCTCATTGTTTTTTTTAGTTAATTCATCAATTGTTTTTTGATAATTCTCAACCAAAGCCTTCAAAGAAAGAGGATTTTTAACATAAGTTTTTGCTTTCTTTTTCCATTCTTTTTTTACTTTTTTGTCTCCACCTTTTTGTGCAAAAGCTGGACTTGTTGAGAATAAAACCGCGATTAAAAGGGATAAACCCACTACATACTTTTTCATATCTTGAATATTGTACTTTTAGCCTGCAAAATTAGAAAATTAAAATGCTTTTATGCAAATATTTTTTGTTTTTTTCTAATTTTTTTAATTTTGCAGCATCATAATTTTCCACAAACAAAAATTTTAAGTCAATTTAGATATGAGTAAAGTCACAGTAATTGGAGCAGGAGCGGTCGGAGCCACTTGTGCTGACGACATCGCAAGAAAAGGTATTGCTAAAGAGGTAGTTTTGTTAGATATCAAAGAAGGCTTCGCTGAAGGTAAAGCACTAGACCTTTTTCAAACTTCTTCTTTGTTAGGCTTTAATACCTTAATAACAGGTTCAACTAATGATTATTCTAAAACAGCAAATTCTGATGTGGTAGTAGTTACATCAGGTGTTCCTAGAAAACCTGGTATGACCCGCGAAGAACTCATCGGCATTAATGCTGGCATTGTTAAAAATGTAGTAGAAAACACATTGAAATACTCTCCCAATGCTATATTGATTATAGTGTCTAATCCTATGGATACTATGACCTATTTAGCTTATCAAGCCGCAGGTATACCTAAAAATAAAATTATTGGTATGGGGGGAATCCTAGATAGTGCTCGCTTTAAATGTTATCTAACTTTAGCATTAAATTGTGCTCCCACCGATTTACATGCTACCGTAATTGGTGGGCATGGCGATACCACGATGATTCCACTAATTCGTTTTGCTAAATTAAGTGGAATCCCCGTTACAAAATTTCTAGACCAAGCTACCTGTGATAAAATTGTTGCAGATACGATGGTTGGCGGAGCTACCCTCACAAAACTACTAGGAACTTCTGCTTGGTACGCACCCGGTGCCGCAGTTTCTTTGCTCGTCGAAAGTATACTACTTGACCAAAAAAAAGTTCTCCCTAATTCTGTTCTTTTAGATGGAGAGTACGGTCAAAAGGATATTTGCTTAGGGGTTCCAGTTGTTATTGGAAAAAATGGATGGGAAAAAATTATAGACCTTGAACTCAATGAGGAAGAAATGAATAAATTCAAAGCCTCTGCTGATGCCGTAAGAAGTATGAACGAAGTTCTTAAAACTTTAGTTTGATAATCCAATTTCAGAACTCAAAAACCACTCCGTTTGATATTAAGTCAGAGTGGTTTTTGTTTCATTATAAAATGTCTGTCTAAAATTTTTAAAAAAAATTTTGCTCACATAAAAGTAATTTATTTAAGTTTGCGGTTAATTTTTGATGAAATTGGAATACACCCAAAAAATAGTTTGTCCAATGTTGAAGAGAATATTTTTAATATTAGTAATTACTTTTAGTGCAGTTCAGCCAGAATTATTAGCACAACAAAATCACAAGGTCAAACATCTTTTAAAGAAAGCGGACCATCTCTTCATGCGTCGTCATAGCGCTGAAGCCGCAGATGTTTACAAAGAAGTCTTAAAATTAGATCCAAACAACACATATGCTATGCGAAGAATAGCTAGGTGTTATTGGTATTTAAATCAGTTGGATGATTGTATTAAATGGTATGAGGCAGTAATCAACCAGGACCCTGAACACAATGATACAACCTATTTTGATTTGGGGCTCGCCTTGAAACGTGAAGAACGTTACGCTGAAGCAAAGTCTGCATTTCAGACCTTTTTAGAAAGGTATGACCACAATGATTACTTCCGCAGCCAAGCAGAACTGGAAATTAAAGGTTGTGATTACGCAGAGGTCGCTAAAAAAGAAGATCCTAAATACACCATCACTGAAATCAATATCAATTCTAGTGCGGGAGATTTTAGCCCCATTATTTATTCCGTTAAAGGAGACTCATTCATGATTTTTACCTCCCATAGACCAGGCACTAAAGGGGGAAAAGATAAATACCGCGAGAACGGTGAAGAAAGATTTTCAGATTTGTTCATCGCCAAAAAAGAAACCGATTCCACTTTCAGTAAAGTGGAAAATTTAGGGAAGAGAATTAATACCAAAGCGAATGATGGGAATGGTGTAATTTCTCCTGATGGTACAACTTTATATTTTACGATTTGTGGTAAAGGAAAAAAAGGAAAGCATCATGGCTGTAGTATTTATCAGTCTACTTTTAATCCTGAATCTAAGACTTGGGGGAAAGGTTCATTAGTAGAAGGTATTAACGGTCAACACGAAGTGGTTGTCAATTCAAGAGGTAAAGTAAAAAAGGTTCCTACTTATGATGCTCAACCCACTTTGTCTCCTGATGGCTCTACGATGTATTTCGTTTCTGATAGACCCGGCGGAGAAGGCGAGCTTGATATATGGTATTCTCAAAAAATTGGTAATGCTTGGGGAACTCCCGTAAATTGTGGAAAAACTATCAATACTCCCTTCAATGAAACGCACCCCCATATAGCCAAAGACGGAAAAACTATGTATTTCTCTTCTGACGGTAGATTAGGTTTCGGTGGATACGATATTTATTATGCAGAAGGCGCTTTGAGTACTTGGAACGAACCCAAAAGTTTAGGATATGGACCTAACTCCGCTGATGATGATTTTAGTATTTACTGGTTATTCCAAGATAGCCTCGGTTATTTCGCTTCCAATAGACCCGGCAAAGGTTCTGATGATATCTACCTAATGCGATTCATTTATAGACCTCCCATTGAGTTATCCGTTCATGGTGTCGTTAGAGATAAAAAAACAAAACAACCTATTCCATTTGCTACTGTCACCTTATTTAAAATCAAAGATGGTAATTTAATACCTATTGATACCTTCAAAACAGACCAAACCGCTTCCTATAAATTCCCTCTAGAAAAAGAATCTGACTACAAGGTCGTAGGTAATGCACCTGAATACCTCGCTAATGAAGAAATGGTTTCTACAAAAGGTATTAAAGTTAGTACTGACCTTGAAAAAGATATTGATATTTTCCTTGAAAGAATTGAACTCGGCAAACCTATAGTCTTACAAAATATTTATTACGACTTTGATAAGGCAGATTTAAGACCTGAATCCAAAATAGAACTTGACAAACTAGTAAAATTACTCAAAGACAATCCTAGTATAACCATTCAAATTGGCTCTCACACGGATACCAATGGCTCCGAAAAATATAATATCAAACTCTCTCAAAGAAGAGCTAAATCCGTTGTAGATTATTTAGTGGAAGCTGGTATTGAAAAAGATCGTCTAGAATCTTTTGGTTATGGAGAATCACAACCTGCTATTTATCCTGAATTATCCGACATGGATGAACAAGCTAACCGTAGAACAGAATTCCGTATCAATACTTTTAATTACAAACCCACAAAGTAAATTGGTAATCCCTGACTTAATTTTAATAGGGCTGTACTAACCACCATACAGCCCTTACCTTTATCAATAATTAAGCACTTAATGAATAATCTTTGGCTTTTTCTCTCGCTTTCCAATCCTGAATAACTTCAAGATAACGATGCCATTGAGTATCACCATCCCATTCTTTAAATCCCCTAATTTTAAATAAACTATCTAACGTCTCAGGTTGATAATACGCTAATTTCTCTAACATATAATTCGGACAAACCTTAAATAAATCTATACCTCGCTCCTCCGCAATCGCTTTTCGGATTAGTTTTAATCCCATAAATAATTGATAATTTTCCTTAATCCCCTGTAAAACACTTAAATAGACAATAACCTTAGAACGAGTGTTTAACCATACCTTCGCTTTATCCGTCAATCGTAAATAACCATAAAAAGGATTACTAACTTTTAAATACTTTTGTATTTTAAACCATTCTACCAATTTAGAACATAGTTCAAAACTACCGTTAAATTCTCCCTTTTCTCGTAAAAGATTTACTAAATCGATTTTTTGAACCCTTTGGTGCTCTGCCATGTAAGTAATAACACTTTCCAACGCTTGATTAACTACATACTGTTCCATCTGACTTTAATTTTATACTACAAAATTGTGGTAAGGCAGTAAAAAACCTATGGAAAAAACATTTAGTTAGTCAAAGTGATTTATAAATGAAATATTGTTTTTAATTTTACAATAATCTGATTATCAAAATTATATTTTTACGTTGCAGTAACAAGCTAAGGAACTTACTTCGGATAAAAAATCCCCTACCAAAAAACAACTTCCACATATTACGATTAAATCACCTATTTTATATTTGTTTTCTAAATTTGTAAAAGTTTCTTGAAAATTTTTACAAACAATTCCATTTAAATGATGTTGTGCCGCTTTCTGCTGAAGAAGTTTGGCATCTAACCCTCGTTCAATATTAGGCTTCAAAAAATAATAATTACTTGCTTTCGGGAATAAGGCTAAAATAGGTTCTAGGTCTTTATCACTTACAAAACCTATAACAAAATGTAAATTACCTTCTGATAAATCTTTTAATTCTTTAAGAAGTTGAGAAATCCCCGCGATATTATGTCCAACATCTATCAAAATAGAAAAATTTTTCAATCGTAGAAAATCTATTCTTCCCTTTAAACCCGATATTTTTTTAATGTTTTTTAGTCCTACTTCAAGCGTTGTATCCGTAATATTAGGAAATGAGTTCCTTAAGTTTTCTACAGCAACTAATATTGTCTTTAAATTTTTTTGTTGATAAATTCCTGTTAAATCAGTAGTATAAATTTTTTTTGTTTTTAGGTCTTCAAGTATTTGCATGTGAAAATTGCTATCAATAATCTTCCATTCAATAAAATCCTCCGCAAAATATAAAGGAGCATACTTCTCGAATGCTATTTTTTCAAACACTTTATCCGTTTCAAATTGACGCTCCCCAATGATTACAGGAATATTTCTTTTGATAATTCCTGCCTTCTCTAAAGCAATTTTTTCTAATGTATCTCCTAAAAAAATTTGATGGTCATATGAAATGTTGGTGATAATACTCAAAACAGGTTCAATAATATTGGTAGTATCTAATCTACCGCCCATTCCCACTTCAATCAAAGCTACTTCAACATTTTGCTCTTTAAAGTATTCAAAAGCCATAAACGTAGTAAATTCAAAAAAACTTGGCTGAACCTTAAAAATAATATCCTTATGTTTTTCTACAAAACTTACTACAAAATCATGCGAAGCAGGTTGACCATTTACTTTGATTCTTTCCACAAAATCTACTAAATGGGGGGAAGTATATAAACCTACTTTGTAACCTGATTGAATAAAAATTGCGGCTAAAGCATGGCTTACTGAGCCCTTTCCATTAGTACCCCCTACATGAACCGTAAGATATTCCCGATGCGGAGATTGAAAATATGCATCTAATTGATATGTTTTTTCTAAACTCGGTTTAAATGCAATAGTTCCTATTTTATGATATGCAGGCGTAAAACGATATAGAAACTCTAAAACCTCTGAATAATTTTGCATGATGGAATTGCAGGTTGCAAACATAATAAATATTTTAGGTGATACAACTATTTTCATAATTTCGCAAACCAAAAGCAACATGCCCCAGAATTACAAACATCAAATTAGAATTCTTTCCCCCCAAAAAGAATATATAGGGATAGGAGTTATGTCAGGAAGTTCATTAGATGGATTGGATATTGCCGCTGTAAAATTTATTATGGAAAATCATGCGTTATCCTCTTTTGAAATTATTTCGTCTGAAACATTTCCTTATGAAGAACAATGGATTGCCAGACTAGAACATTTACCTCATGCTTCTGCACTGGACTTTGCAAAAACGCATATCCAATATGGGCATTATTTAGGAAAAAAAATACTTAAATTTTGTAAGCAATATGCTATTAAACCGGATTTTGTAGCTTCGCATGGGCATACTATTTTTCATCAACCCGAGAAATTCCTAACCTTTCAAATTGGCTGTGGGCAAACAATTTGCAGTTATTTACGCTGTCCATTAGTTAATGATTTTAGAACAAAGGACGTTGCAAATGGTGGGCAGGGAGCCCCATTAGTTCCTCTTGTAGAAAAAGAGCTATTCCCCCAAATTTCTATTTTTATCAATCTTGGTGGTTTCGTTAATATTGCTATACATCAATCTGATAACTTAATAGGTTACGATATTACGGCTTGTAATCGCGTACTAAACTATTATACCTGGAAATTTACTAAAAATCCTTATGATAAGAATGGAAATTTAGCCTCACAAGGTAATATTATCACAGATTTACTACAATACCTTCAAGCTATTCCTTATTTTTCGCAAAAACCGCCTAAAAGCCTTGGTAATGAATGGTTAGAGGCTTTTATCTTCCCGACATTAGATGAATATGCTTTAAAGTATGATTACCCATCTGTATTACGGACTTGGTGTGAACACGTAGCATTAGAAATTTCAAAAGCTTTACCCCAAAATGTCAATGAAACTATCTTGATTACAGGGGGCGGAGCTAAAAATCTTTTTTTGATGCAATGTATTCAAGAAAAACTATCCCCAAATTTATCTTTCATGAAAATTAATGAACAAATTATTGATTTTAAGGAAAGTATAATTTTTGCTTTTTTAGGACTAAAAACCTTGTTAGGTATTCAACACTACTCCTTAAATATGGTTACAGGAGGAAAAAATACCATTTTAGGTAGTATTCACCTTGGATGAAAATTATCCCGATAGCTAATGTTATTTCAAAATCTTTTTGATTGCTCTCAAAAGAAATCGTAAGAAAAACTATAAATAAATTGAACAACATTTTTATAAATTACCGAAATAACCTCATTGTCTCTCTGTGGGAAAAAATTCACCACGAAGAACGGAGAAACGTAGAAAAAAAGGGGTTATTCTACGATGTTGCTTTGTTGTTTTTACTAGTATTTCAAAATTAGAATTTGATGAGTATTTCCCTTGTTTTATGTGTAATGATAGGGAACAAAAGCCCATACAGAATGTTATTATTTTTCTTATTTAGAACAGTTCTAAATCAAAAAATTATTTTTTATAGAGGTTACCATATTGTATTTTTGCAGTGAAAAAAACCCATTAAATATTATGGTTTCATTAAAAGCCATTCTTTTAACACATCATAATGCGCCTGTAAGTATCCGAGAATTGCTTTATTACGACTCAAATCAAATTGAACGTTTAATTCTTAATATTCAAGAACTTTTAGGTTTAAATGAATTTTTTGTAATAAGTACTTGTAATAGGACAGAAATTTATTACTTATCGGAAAAAAATTTTGATAAAGAGCTCATTACTCTGCTATGTCATGAAAAAGGTATTTTCAATGTGACAGAGTTTGAGAAATATTTTGTTAGTATACCGGATACTTATGGTGCTTTGATACATTTATTTTCAGTAGCAGTTGGATTAGAATCCGTTGTGCTGGGAGATTTACAAATCATTCATCAAGTGAAACAAGCCTATATTCTTGCTAATGAACACAAATTAGTGGGTCCTTTTTTTCATAGGATGTTTCATGCTATATTTCATGTTAATAAGAGGGTTCAAAATGAAACCAATTTAAAGAATGGCTCTGCATCAGTGGCTTATGTTGGAGCAGAAATCTGTAATGAATTGATTCAAAATCTCAATCAGCCTCGTATTTTAATATTAGGGCTTGGCGAAATAGGTAGTCATTTAACAGAAAATCTAATTGACAATTTTGGAGTGAACTCATTATATGTTTCAAATCGTAGTATTGAAAAGAGTTTAGCTTTTGCCCAAAAATTCCCCGTGCAAGTTCTACCGTTTGAAGAAGTTAAAAATAAAATTCAAGAATTTGATATTGTAATCAGTGCTATTAGTGTCCATGAACCATTTATTACCCCAGATTTAATTCAAAATTCTCCCCAAACTATTCATTTTATTGATTTGGGAGTACCAAGAACTATACATGAGGACGTACAAAAATTAGGTAGCATTTTATTTAATATTGATGACATTCAATATCGAGTAAATGAAGCGTTAGAAATTCGCAGAAAATCCATACCACATGCTAAAAGTATTATTGAAGAAGAAATTAAAGCTTTATTGGATTGGTCTAATGAATTAAGTATATCGCCTGTTATTCAACAAATTAAAGATGCTTTAGAACAAATACGAAAAGAAGAACTAGCAAAATATCTTCATAAAGCTGATTCCCAAAGTATGAAATTGATGGAAGAAATTACGCAAAGTATGGTAAAAAAAATTATCAAATATCCTGTACTACAATTGAAAGCGGCTTGTAAACGAGGTGAAGCGGATACCCTCATTGAAGCCATTAAAGATTTATTTACTATTGAAAAAAAAACAGAAAATCCCAAAGCATAGCCCTTGTCTATTTACACTTTGCTTAAAAATCTAACTTCTTTTTATTTATTTTTGCAGTGTGGACGTTTGGGCAAGAATTTTCAATAAAAATAACCCTTTTTATTCCTTTCATAAAAAATTTGTATGGATTTATTGCACTTTTGTATTACTTTTTTCTTTTTATGTGATATGGACATTGCCATCTGTTGAAGAGATAAACATTGAAAATACCGGTAAAGCAACTGAAATATACACTCGTGATGGAGTTTTATTAGCTCGTATGACAATAGGCGAAGAAAAAGATTTTGCTAAAACCAAAGATATTCCTTTATCTCTCAAAAAAGGGTTAATTTGTGCTGAGGACCCTGCTTTTTACCGTCATAATGGCATCCTTTATGCTAATTATTTCAAGCCTAACGCCAAAAAAAGTACTATCACCCAAAGACTAGCCCGAATGTATCTTAATGATAAAGGTGGTGGATGGTTTGGGATTGAACGCTTCCTCCAAGAATGGATATTAACCTACCAAATTGAGGGGCAATATACCAAAGATGAAATTCTAACTTCATACCTTAATTATGTAAACTTTGGTGGTAATATTACGGGCATCAATGCAGCAAGTAATGCTTATTTTAGTAAATCTCCCGATAAACTAGAACCTGAAGAAGCGATACTTTTAGTAGCTATTCTCAAGGCTCCTTCTTATTATAATCCTATCAAACATAAACAAAGAGCTTTAAAGAGGCGTAATGAAGTCATTGACTTAATGCATCAACAAGGTTACATCAATAAAAAAGATGCTGAAATTTTAAAAGCAACGCCTATCGTGATAAGAAAAAAGAGAACTATCAAACAAACCTCTAAAAAAAGAGGATTAGCTCCTTATTTTGTTCAACAAGTAAAAAAAGAACTCAAACAATGGAGTAGAAAGCGTGGTATCAACATTTATAAAACGGGATTAAAAGTTTATACTACATTAGATTCAAGGTTACAAATGCATTTAGATACCGCAATGATGGAGCATTTAAGTATCCATCAAAGATACTTGGAAAGAGAATTTAAGTATTTTGGGGCTCCATGGGAAAAGGATAGTAATATTTTGATTGCCGCTATGAAACGTTCAAACCGCTACAAACAATCTAAAATAGAGGGATATACTGATTCTGAAATCCGCCAAGAGTTTAACGAGCCTATTCCGATGAAAGTCTTTAGTTGGGAAAATACAGACTTTACCAAAGATACAATTTTGAGCCCTTGGGATTCCCTCAAGTATTATGCTAAATTTTTACAACCAGGTGTTTTAGTAACTAATCCTAAAAATGGGCATGTTTTAGCCTGGATAGGAGGGTTAGATGCTAATTATTTTCAGTATGACCATGTTGCTTATGGTAAACGCCAAGTTGGTTCTACCTTTAAACCTTTTGTTTACGCCGCCGCTTTTGATAAAGGTTTTAAGCCTTGTGACCAAGAGCCTAACCAGTATATTTCATTTCCTACACGAGAAGGTAAACTATGGACACCACGTAATGCAGACGGAGAAATTGGGCAAGATACTTGTTTGAGAGATGCTATTGCAGGGTCAATCAATATCGTTGCCGTTAGAATTTCGCATAAAGTAGGGATACAAACCGTTGTAGATTATGCACATAAATTAGGAATAAAATCATTTTTAGATACTGTACCATCGATTGCACTAGGACCTATGGATTTAGGATTGATAGAAATGACTACCGCTTACGGCACTTTCGCTAACTACGGAAAAAAAATAGAACCAATTCTAATATCTTATATTGAAAATAGTAAAGGTGAAGTGATTGAGCGTTTCACCCCTGAAATCGACGAAGTTCTAAGCGAACATACAGCTTATACAATGATACAAATGCTACGCTCGGTAGTTGATTTAGGAACAGCCGGTGATATGCGTTGGTTACATCAAGTACCTTATGACATTGAAGTTGCAGGAAAAACAGGAACTTCGCAAAATCATTCCGATGCTTGGTTTATTGGTTTTACTACCGATTTAGTAGTAGGTTGCTGGGTGGGTTGTGATGACAGACGGGTTCGCTTCCTTTCTATGGATTATGGACAAGGTAAAGCCATGGCCTTGCCTATCGTAGGGAAATTTTTAGCTCGAGTTTATAGTGATGATAATTTAAGCCTGCCCAAATCTAAATTCCGTAGACCTAACGGCTATATCCTCGATACCTGGTGCCATCCATTAGTTTATAAACGTGATACCCTTAAAACCGATACACTCCCTCCTATTGATACCATTCCCTTACCTGCTTCTGATTATAAACCTGATATCGACATGTCTGATCTCGATTTATAATGGTTTGCTTACTGTTCATCAACATTTTTTGCCATTTAAAAAATAAATATCGTTAAACTTTTGCATATTCTTTAATTAATCACTATCTTTGCATAAAATTTTTACAATGAAAAGAAAGTTGTTATTTATTTTTTCAGTTATTAGTGTGTGCAGTATTGTTCATGCTCAGAAACCTTCTTGTGGAACGCAGGACCCTGAGGATATACTAAAATACAATCCTAACTTCTTACAAGAAATGTTGGATAATTTGAATTATTTGCCTGCAGAGCAAACTCAAAAAACTACTAACAATAATTCCACATATGTCATTCCTGTGGTAGTTCATGTTGTCCATAATAATGGATCCGAAAAAATTTCTGCAGACCAAATCAAGTCTCAATTTCCTTCTTTATTTAATGATTTTAGGAGAGTTCCTGGTACTCCTGGCTACGGCGGTTATGGGGTAGATACTAAAATTGAATTTTCATTAGCTACCAAAGATACAAATGGAGATCCTACTGATGGTATTGTTTATATTCAAAACGCAACACTAACCGACTTAGACCGTTCCACTGAAGAAAACGCTCTCAAAACGCTTTCTAAATGGGACCCTACGAAATATTTGAATATATGGCTTGTAAAATCAATTGATGCAGGGGGTCCAGGTGGTACTATATTAGGCTATGCCACTTTCCCCAATTTCGCTAATAGCATTACCGATGGAATTGTCATTCGTTCAGATTGCTTTGGAAACTATAACTACTATCCTCAAGGAACCTACTTTTCTTTATCAGAACGATTTGGCAGAACTCCCACTCACGAGATAGGGCACTGGTTAAGTTTATTCCATACCTTCCAAAGTGGGTGCGGTAATTTTAATTGTAGCGCAAGCGGCGACCTATGCTGCGATACCCCTCCAACCAAAGAAAATAATTTTGGTGCTCCCAAAAAACAAAATACCTGCGGAAATGATAACCCAGACAAATTAGATGACCCCAGATTTTATATGGATTACGTAGATAATAATTTTATGAACAAATTCAGCCGTTGTCAAACCAACAGAATGATATCTGTACTTAATAACAATACTTATACAAGACGCTTTAATTTATGGAAAGATACTAACCAACAAGCTACAGGAACCGGTAAATATAAAAAGCCCGTTGCTAATTTCTGGTCTAATACTCAATATACGGTTGTGAATGCTCCCGTCACTTTTATTGATTATTCTGCAGGGCAACCCCATAACTTTACATGGACTTTCACAAATATCAATAATAATAATTCTTTCAATGCTACAGGAGGAATTACAGATGTAACCTTCCCAGATACAGGTTGGTACAATGTAAAATTAGTAGTAGAAAATCTTGCGGATACTGCCCAAATTACCAAAAATAATTTTATATATGTAGGGCAAATAAGTAATTTAAATCTACCCATTTCCCAAGATTTTGAAGCTAATACCTTTCCACCTGTTGGATGGCGTGTTATAAACAAAGATATTAGTCCCGATGGACTCAATGGTGTAACTTGGGGTAGAACAAACCTTAATGGATCAGGAGGGTTCGGTAATAGTAGACGTGCCGCTCGGATGATTTTTAGTGGCTATTCCGATATAGGGCAAGAAGATGAACTTTGGTCTGATGTATACAATACCCAAAATTATAGTGGCTTCTTAAAAATGGACTTCTCAGTTGCCTATGTTCCACTTGATTACCAAGCTCCATCAGGTGAAATTTCTGTACAAGTAAATGATACTTTAACTGTTTGGGTTTCACAAGATGCAGGTAATACCTGGACAAGAGTCTACTATAAAGGCGGTGATGAATTAGCTACAGATTCTCCCTCCGACCAACAAATCAATTTCTATACCGCTACCCAGTGGAGAAGAGAAACTATTGACTTAACTCCTTATGCAAATACCGATAAACTAAGAATTAAATTTATGACAATCAATGCGTTCGGGCAATCTTTATGTATTGATGATGTAGTAATTTATGACCAACTAACTTCTAATTCCTCCCCTATTTTAATGGATAGTGATTTTAGTGTACTACCTAATCCATCGCAAGGCTCCGCTTCTCTACAAATTAAATTACATCAGCCCGTTACTTTCAGTGCTTCAATTTACGATGTGCAAGGTAAACAAGTTTATGAATTTCCAACTCAAAACTTACCCATAGGTACTCATACTTTACCATTTACACTGAACGCTCCAACGGGAGTTTACCTCATCAAAGCTATCATGAATGGTCAGACTATCACCAGAAAGTTAATTAAAAATTAAATTTGTTCTTTGATAACTTTAATAGGGCTCCTAATAATTAGGAGTCTATTTTATTTAAGGTTTTTTCTTATTTTTGCTGTATGAAAATAGTTTTTTTTTGCGTATTATTTTTTAGTTTTTTCATAACTTTGATTGCACAATCAGTATCTTATGAGAGAGACACAAAAATCATTCGAGAATTTTATAATGAAGCGTTAACGCAACAAACAGCTTACGAGGATTTAAGATACTTATGCAAAAAGATAGGACATAGACTATCGGGCTCTTACGGAGCCTCTCAAGCCGTTCAATGGACGAGTAAACGCCTAAAAGAGCATGGCGCTGATGAAGTTTGGTTACAGGAAGTGATGGTCCCTAACTGGAAACGAGGCTCCAAAGAAGTAGCCAGAATAGTTAATGGTAAAAATTTAAATATATGTGCATTAGGGAACTCTGTCGCAACTCCTTTTGAAGGTATTACCGCTGAGGTCATTGAGGTGCATCGTTTAACTCAATTAGATACCCTCGGTCGTGAAAAAATTCAAGGTAAGATAGTGTTCTTTAACAGACCCATGGACCCTACCTTTATAAACACTTTTCATGCTTATGGTGGTTGTGTAGACCAACGGTCGCAAGGTGCTTCTGAAGCCAGTAAATATGGAGCATTAGGTGTAATCGTTCGTTCTATGACTTTAAGCCTTGACAACTACCCCCATACAGGTTCTGTAAACTATGATAGTAACTTTCCCAAGATTCCTGCCGCCGCTATCAGCACATTAGATGCCAATTATCTCAGTGAACAACTCAAAAAGAATCCTAAACTTCAAATTTTCTGGAAACAGGAATGTAAAATGATGCATGATACGATTTCCCATAATGTAATTGCGGAAATTAAAGGTACTGAGTTTCCTGACGAAATTATTTTAGTAGGCGGGCATTTGGATTCGTGGGATAAAGGAGAAGGTGCCCATGATGACGGTGCGGGATGTGTGCAAGCAATGGAGGTCATCTATTTATTTAAAAAGTTAGGAATTAAGCCAAAAAGGACTATTCGTTGTGTGTTATTCATGAATGAGGAAAATGGAATGCGTGGTGCCCTAAAATATGAAGAAGAAGCTACCCGAAACGGTGAAAAACATATTGCTTGCATTGAATCGGATAGAGGAGGTTTTACTCCCAGAGGCTTCCAAATTGAGGGAGGTTATTCCAAAGAAGAAATTGTAAGAAAATGGTATAAACTTTTAGAACCCTATGATTTATACAAAATTGTAGGAGGATCTAGTGGTGTTGATATAAGTCCTTTCAGAAAACATAAAGATGTTTTATTGATAGGCTTCGAACCTGATTCTCAAAGATATTTTGATTTTCATCATGCGGATACGGATGTATTTGAGGCGGTTAATCCGAGAGAATTGGAACTAGGGGCGGCTTCTTTGGCTACTTTGGTTTATTTACTTAGCGAATATGGAGCAAAAGTAAGAGGCAACTAGCGGATTCGAACCGCTGTACAAGGTTTTGCAGACCTCTGCCTAACCACTCGGCCAAGTTGCCTTTTGTTAATACGCAAAATTAGTAGTTTTATTTCGCTCTTCAAAATTTTTTTTAATTATTGTTACAAAATGTTGATTATTAAAAATTTAATTTTCATCAAGTAGTTCTATAATTACTTCATAAACTTGGTTCAATTCTTCTTTGGTGATACAGTAAGGTGGTAAAATATACAAGGTATTTCCTAGTGGTCGTAACAATACACCTTTTTGTATTGCTTTTTCAGACCAAATGTAGCTAATCGGATTTTCGTATTGATTTTGAGCTTGTTCCATCTCTGCCGCCCAAATAGTACCTAAACATCTAATATTTTTAAGTTTAGAATGATTTTTTAGCATGCTAGAAAATTCAAAATGTTGATTACGAATTCTTTCCCATGATTCATAAGTTGCAGGTGAGCAAGTTAATTGTAGAGAAGCATTAGCGGCTGCGCAGGCAAGCGGATTAGCGGTATAGGAATGTCCATGAAAAAAGGTTTTTGATAACTCAGGACTATAAAAAGCATCAAAAATATATTTCTTACAAGCCGTAACTCCCAAGGGTAAAAATCCTCCTGTAATTCCCTTTGACAAACAAATTATATCGGGTTTTTGTTGTAGTTGGTCGCAAGCGAATAAAGTACCGGTTCTGCCGAAGCCTGTCATTACTTCATCAGCGATAAAGAGAATATCATTTTTTTTGAGTAGTTTTAAAAGTTCATCTAAGTATCGAGCTTCATATATTTTCATGCCACCTGCTCCTTGTATTAAAGGTTCTAAAATGATAGCCGCAATATCTTGTTTTTTACAAATTTGATGGCAAGTTTGCAGTAAATCCTCTATATTTTCCAGGTTAGGAGTTGGTATTCTAATTACCTCAAAAAGCATATCAGAGAAGGGGAAAGTAAAAATATTTTTTTCGGATACAGACATAGCCCCGAAGGTATCACCGTGATAAGCATTTTCAAAAGCGAGTATCTTATTTTTTTTAATTCCTTGATTAAAAAAATATTGAACAGCCATTTTAATAGCTACTTCAGTTGCGGTAGAGCCATTGTCTGAGAAGAAAAGATAGTCCATTTTCCCAGGAAGCAAGGGCAATAAATTTTGGGACAGTTGTTCAGCGGGTTCATGAGTAAAGTTGGCAAAAATCACTTGTTCCAATTTTAGAGCTTGTTCATAGATGGCTTGAGCTATAATAGGATTAGCATGCCCATGTAAATTCACCCACCAAGAAGAAATTGCATCAATGATAGGATTATTATGGCTGTCAAATAAGTACACCCCTTTGGCATACGTAATTTTTTTAAAATTGTTTCTGTAATAAAATTGATTAAAAGGATGCCAAATCATAAAATATTGATTTACAATTGAATATATTTCAATATTATAAAAATGCGAGCAATTTAAAAAAATAAAATTTGATATTCATAATAAAATTTGTTAATTTTGTGGTCTCAAATAAATTCATCATACATGCACCATGGATAAATTAAAAATTCTCATTGTCACCAACGAAATTGATCCGTTTTTAAAAATTACATCCGCAGCAGATGTCATATCAATGTTACCACAAGGGCTCCAAAAAAAAGGTCATGAAATTAGAATTTTTATGCCGAAATTTGGAGTTATCAATGAAAGAAAAAATCGCCTTCATGAGGTCATTAAGTTATCAGGAATTAACATTAAAGTGGGAGATGAAGAAAAGCCTTTAACCATAAAGGTTGCTTCTATTCCGAATGCCAGATTGCAGGTGTATTTTTTGGATAATGAAGACTACTTCAAAAGGAAATGCGTATTTAAGAATGAAGAGGATGAGTATTTTAGCGATAATGATGAAAGGGCTATTTTCTTTTGTAAAGGTATTTTGGAAACTATCAAAAAATTGAACTGGTCTCCCAATATTATTCATTGCCATGATTGGATGGCTTCCCTAATACCGCTTTATATAAAAACGCATTATAAAGATGATCCTGTTTTTAAAGGCAGTAAAATTGTTTACACCGTCTACAACAGTGATGCAGGTAACATTAAAATATCTGATAATTTTGTGGATAAAGTTAAGTTAGAAGGTGTCCCAAAAGAATTATTAGAACAAATCCAACATCCGTCCTTTTCAGAATTTCATCAAAGATGTTTAGCGATGGCGGATGCCATTATCATGGGAGACCCCGCAAGCCGAGAAACTATAAAGCCTAATGGTGCAGAGCCCGCTTACTTCGATGCAGATATGCCTAATTTCATAGAATCCCACATAGAACTTTATCGTAAGATTTTAAATTAAGTAAAAAACAATTTTATAAATTTAAAGCAACAATAATCTTTCCTTTAATAAAAAAGCCGTCTAATTCTTTGTAAAAGAATTTATAAGATGGATGTAGCAGTGAAAATTTTGTTTAGTTTTGCATAAAAAACTACAATGAGAGTTGTATCTTTAATTTTATTTATATCTTTGCTACTGAACGGTTGTCAAAAGAAAACTGAGGCTACTTATTATACTCCGATAGAAAATACCTCTTCGCAGTCGGATATTAAAAATACTTTTATTCCATGGCAGATAGAAGATTCCTCTAAAATTATAACAACACCCAGTGGATTGAAATATTATATAGTCAGAGAAGGAACAGGAAATAACCCGATGCCAGGGCAATCGGTTTTAGTACATTATCATGGAACGCTAACCAATGGACAAACATTTGATTCTTCATTTGAACGTGGTTCACCTTTTGAAACTGTTATCGGGAAAGGGCAAGTTATTCAAGGTTGGGATGAAGGTATTCCCAAATTAAAGGTCGGTGGGCAAGCTATCCTCATCATTCCTCCCCATATTGGATATGGAGATCAAGCAATGGGCGATAAAATTCCTGCAAACTCTACGCTGATATTTTATGTAGAACTACTCGGAATTAAATAACTTTATGAATAAAAGGTATTGGCTTCCTGCTCTCAAGAAGCTAATCATAAACCTGTATTTTTTTTTACCTACTCGCCTATTAGCCTCGCAAATTAGAAGGTATCCTTTTGCAGTACTTTTATGGATTTTTTTGTTTGCAGTTGTAGGTCAATATGCTTTAGTTTCTTTTGGTGTACCCTATTTATTTTTAGACCCTGACTATCAAGGCAAAATTAGTTTTATTTCTACTTTTTGGGTTGGTTTGTTTCTTGGTGCCTTTACTGTAGCCTATCATCTTACCAATTATATTTTAGATGGTTCCCAATTTTATTTTTTAGCCACACAAAGAAAACCCTTTCTTACCTTTTGTTTAAATAATTCCTTACTACCTGGATTATTCTGGTTGTATTATATGTTTAGTTTATACAGTTTTCAGGCTAAACAAAAGGAAATTTTTCATCACTCCCCTTGGATTCTGATGTTAGGCTTATTCTTAGGTGGCATTGCATGGATTATAATGGTATCTGGTTACTTTCAATTAACTAATAAAAATGCGGAAAAAATACTAGGAAAAAGAATACTCCAAGATTTATCAGACCCGTTGGGTATTGCTCGTAGACCCTTCCTCTATAAAAAAAATCCCAACTTTTATGTACGTACATTCCTTTCTATTCAATTCAAAACAATACTTGTACATCCTATTGATGAAGAAGACAAAAAACGTTTTTTGAAAGTATTAAGTCAGAATCATAACAATGCTTTGTGGTTTCAATTGATGGTATTTCTTTTATTATCGTTATTATCTTTGTTTGCGGAAGTTCCATCCATACAAATTCCTGCGGCGGCATCTTATCTCATGTTATTTACTTTTATCCTCAAACTCTACGGAGCAATACTTTTTTGGTTCAGAAAGATGGGAGTAATCTTACTAATTATTCTTTTATTTTTCTTGTTTTGGTTTAGAGAAATAAGCGGTTGGAAACCAACTTCTTATGCCTTTGGATTACAATATCCATCACAAAAAGTTAAATATGATTATGCTTTTATTCATGCACAAAGTGACAGTTCTAAAATACAAACTTCTTTTCAAGAACATAAAGAAAGATTTTTTTATTGGAAACAAACCACTCAGCAAACTAAGCCTAATTTAATTATTGTTTGTACATCAGGTGGAGGAACTCGCTCTGCGCTATGGACGCTTTCTTGCCTACAATATCTTGATTCTATAACCCAAAATCAGTTTTCTAAACATCTTTACTTAATAACAGGTGCCTCCGGAGGCATGATGGGAGCCGCTTATTATCGTGAAATGTTATTCCAAAATTATGACCTACAACAAAGGATACAACCTATCCATAAAATCAATATTTCCAAAGATATTCTTAACCGTATTAGCTTTTCTATGGCTACTCAATTGCTTACTCTTCCTTTGTACGTAGAGGTCAAAAATCAAACTTACCGAAAAGAACGTGGCTATCATTTTGAGCATCAATTAGTTTATAATACAGGCTTCTGGAAAGATAAAACAATGGGGGATTACTATCAATCAGAAAAAAATGCACGTATTCCTATGTTAATCTTTACGCCTACTATTGTAAATGATGGAAGGAAATTATTGATTTCTCCTATGAGTAATGCGTTTTTTTGTGAAAGATTCTCTTTTAATCCACTTTACAAAAATGAATGTCATTACATTGAATGGAAACAATTATTTCAAGATTACCAACCAGATAGTTTATTAATGACTTCTGCTATACGAATGAATGCTACTTTTCCTTATATTCTTCCCAATGTAGAACTCCCTACTGACCCCCCCATTGAAGTTATGGATGCTGGGCTTACAGATAACTTCGGGCTTACTACTGCCTTTACTTTCCTGATACGGTTTTTAAAACATTTCAGACATGAATTTAATCAAGTGATTATCTTGCAAATAAGAGATACTAAACAAGAAGAAAAAATTGAGCCTATAGAAAAAAAGTCTATTTTTGAAGATTTCTTTTCAATATTATCGGACTCTTATAATTCAATCGCTAACAATGGGGATTATATGAACGATATGCTTTTAGAAACGGCAAAACAGATTATGGGTCATCAATTGCAAATGTATGAATTACAATATATTCCTGCTAATGAGTATCAAGCCGCAAGTTTAAGTTTCCACTTGACGGAACAAGAAAAATTAGATATTCTCAATGCTTTAAATGCAAAAGAAAATCAAGAAGTTTTTGAACAGCTCTCAAAGCTACTACGATAGAAATTACTTGATATAATCAAAAAATTGGTAGGTTAATTGGTGTAAATTAGAAGGTTTTTCTTGTATAACCTGTTCAAAAGAGAGGAAAGCAATTTCATGAATAATTTGGTTTTCAGAATTTAATTCGGGGTCTATACCGAGAGAAAGTTGCTCGTTGTCGGTTGTAACTTCAAAAAATAATTCAATAGCGTGTAAAGGAAGATCAATAAATTCATGAAAAGCAAGGAACTTACCTATTTGAATAGGTAATCCAGTTTCTTCTCTAAATTCTCTTTTAAGGCAATCGTGGATGGTCTCTCCATAAAGCAAACCTCCTCCCGGCGGAGCCCATAAATAATCTTCACCAACATTCAAATGTTTAATAAATAGAATTTTATTATCCTTACGTAAAATTCCACAAACTCGTATACGTATTTGTTTTCTGAAATGAGTTTCTATAAATTCCTTATTCAAAGAGTTAGTAATTTTAATTGTTCATCTACTTTTTTTAGGCCTTCTTGGAAAGAATGTGGTTTATAACCTAATTGCTCTTGCGCTTTTTTGATGATTAGCCCCGTGATGGGAGGTCTTTTAGCTGGTTGTTTGATAGTATGAGAAAGCGTAGGTTTGATTAAATCGGTATCAAGGTTCCAGAATTTTGCTACTTGCATTGCCATCTCAAAGACGGTCATTTTATCAGGTCCTCCTATATGGAAAATACCTTCTGCATTCTTTAAAGTAATTAAAATGAGACCTTGCGCTACATCTTCGGCTAGAGTTGGAGTTCGTAATTGGTCAATGACCACATGAATAGTTTTATTATCTTCTAATGATTTTTTAACCCACAAAACAATGTTGGTGCGACTCATATCTTTACTCACTCCATAAACCAAAATTGTTCTAGCAATAGCCCAAGAAATTCTACTTTTCATAACTAGTTCTTCTGCTTGTAGTTTGGAGTTCCCATAGATAGAAAGGGGATTAGGTTTTGCTTCCTCATCATAAGGACCATTGGTGCCATCAAAAATAAAATCGGTAGATACATGAATTAGTTTGGAGTGATATTTTTCGCAGGCTTTAATTAAATATTCTACAGCATCTACATTTCCTTTTTGACATTCAAGAGGATGTAATTCGCAATAATCTACATTGGTAAGGGCGGCACAGTGAATTACATGATGGATAGGATAACTTGCAAATAAATTGAGTATATCCTCTTTTCGCGTCACATCCAGAGAAAAATATTGAGTATTAGGGAAGTTCACTAAACGAGATAATCCTCTACCTGTTGCAATAATATTTACAGATTTATCTTGAAATTGTTCAATAATTTTTTGACCTACCAATCCATTGGCACCTGTTATTAAAATAGTAGGTTTTTCCATTGCATTGTGAGTGCGAAAATACAAGAATAATTTTGAAATATCAAATCAATTTGTCCAGTATTCTTTGCCGTTTTTGTCGATATAACCTAATTTACTGTTCCATTCCACCAGAGCAATTCCATAATGAAAATCTTTTTTTACTTCATTGTATTTAGGCGGAATGACCATTTTACCTTGCGTATTGATGAACCCCCATTTGCCTTTTAATTGTACAGCTGCTAGACCTTCGGAAAAAGATCTTCCGTCTTCAAAGGATTGATGGGTAATTTTTTGACCTTCTTTATCGATGTAAAAAATAGCACCTGCGCTATCCACTTTTGCAAATCCTTCTTTAAATGGATATATTTCATCATAAATAACAGGTATAACAATTCTTCCCTTTTTATCAATAGCGCCTTGTTTTCTGCCTATTTTCACGGAAGCAAGTCCCTCGTGAAAATTATAAGCCCAGTCGTAATTGAAAGGAATTGCTGTAAAATCTAATTTATCTATAAAACCATATTTGCCATTTTTGCTTACAGCGGCTAATCCTTCATTAAAGCCTTCTCCTTTGAAGTTATCATATTTGAATAAATTGATTACCTCTCTTCCAGTTTTGTCGATAAATCCCCATCTTTGAGCCATCCGTGCTGCGGCGTATTCTTCACTAAAAGATTTTACTTCGTCGTATTGTATAGGTATCACTTCTTTACCCTGGATATCAATAAATCCCCATTTATATTTTTTACATACTGCGGCAAGGTTCTCTTTGAAGGGTTTTATGCATTCATAAATCGGAGAAATAATAAATTGCCCTGTCCTATCCACTATTCCGAACTTGCCTTGCTTTGCTATGGCTAATCCATGGAAAAATTCATAAGGATTTTCAATTTCTGCTTCTAAATCTACGGATAAGTCCAATTCTTCAAACTCAAACGGAGTAATGGATTTGCCTTCCTGATTTATCATTGCGTATGCATCACCTTTTTTAACGAAAGCAACATCTTCATGGAAAGGTAATGCTTCATCATATTTGCATTCTATAACAATTTTTTTAGTTTTATCTGCATAGCCCCATAAATCGCCTTTTCTGAAAGGAATCAAGTTATGCTCTTGGGCAAATAGTTCTATATAAAACAAACTAAAAAGGAGTAAAAATATTTTTTTCATTTTATTTTTTGTACGGCAAAATTATTGCCAAAAAGTTTACATTGGATAACAAATAGGGTAAAAAAATTCACAATACGGTGAATTTTCAAGTAAGAAGTTTGTAGATAGAGAGTTTAGTTCGATTGTTGTAGTCGTTTTTGTAGGGCGAACATTTCATCACGAAAAGCGGCGGCACGAAGGTAATCTTCTTTGTCAGCTGCATCTAGCATCTGCTGTTTTACATTTTCAATTGCTTTTAAGAGCTGTTCTTTATTTAGGAATTTCACTGCTTCTTCTGCAACTTTATGAATAACACTTTCTTTGAGAGCAAAGGGATTGTCTTCTAAGGTTCGGGAAAGAGTATTTTCTTTGGAGCGAACAGCAGTTTGGGGAGTAATGTTATGTTTTAAGTTGTATTCAATTTGTTTGGTTCTTCTTCTTTCGGTTTCATCCAAAAGTTTCTGTATAGATTCAGTGATTTTATCAGCGTATAGGATGACACGCCCATTTACATTACGTGCGGCTCTACCAGCAATCTGGATAAAAGAACGAGTAGAACGCAAAAATCCTTCTTTATCTGCATCTAAAATGGCAACGAGTTCTACTTCGGGCAGGTCTAATCCTTCTCTCAAAAGGTTAATTCCTACTAACACATCAAAGTCTCCTTCACGAAACTGTTGTAATAAGTGAACACGTTCTAATGCATCTAATTCAGAATGAATGTAACGGGCTCGGATTTGTAGTTCTGCAAAATATCGAGCCAATTCTTCAGATAAACGTTTGGTTAAAGTGGTTACGAGTACTCTATTGCCACGCTGAACGGTTTCATGAATTTCTCCGATAAGGTCATCTACTTGATTCCATAAGGGGCGTACTTCTACGGGTGGGTCTAAAAGTCCAGTTGGGCGAATAATTTGTTCTACAATGACTCCATTGGCTTTCTCTATTTCATAATCTCCAGGGGTAGCACTGACATAGATGGTTTGCGGAGCAATTTTCTCAAATTCTTCAAAACTCAAAGGGCGATTATCTAAAGCAGAAGGTAATCTAAATCCATTTTCTACTAATACAATTTTTCGGGATCGGTCTCCGCCATACATTGCTCGAATCTGCGGAACGGAAACATGGCTTTCATCAATTACCATTAAATAATCCTCCGGGAAGTAATCTAACAAACAATAAGGACGTTCGCCAGGTTTTCTGCGGGTTAAATGCCTGCTATAATTTTCTATTCCTTTACAATAACCAATTTCTCTCATCATCTCAATATCCAATTCGGTACGTTCTTTAATACGTTTGGCTTCTGTCCAACGGTCTTGCTTTTCAAAATATTGAATTTGTTGAGTTAATTCGTCTTGGATATCCCGAATAGCGGCTTCCAAAGTATCTTTGCTTGTCACAAACAAATTAGCAGGGTAAATATCAAATTCTTCAAATACTTCAATCTTACTACCATTTAAAACATCAAAAGTAAAAATATCTTCAATTTCATTTCCGAAAAAACGCACTTTTAAGCCTAAATTATCCATGTAAGCAAGATGAATATCAATGGAGTCACCACGAACGCGAAAAGTACTTCTTGGAAAGTCTTTATCATTACGGGAATACATAATATTAACGAGTTGCAACAAAAAACTATTGCGGTCTAATTTTTGATTTCGACGAATTTTAAGAACAGACCGCTCATAGTCTTCGGGTCTTCCCATACCATAAATACAAGAAACTGATGACACAATAATTACATCTTTTCTTCCTGACATTAAAGCGGAGGTTGCTCGTATTCGTAAACGCTCTATTTCGGAATTGATGGCTAAATCCTTTTCTATATAGGTATTAGTTACAGGAATGTAAGCTTCAGGTTGATAATAATCATAATACGAAATGAAAAATTCTACTAGATTGTTGGGGAAGAAATGTTTAAATTCAGCGAAAAGTTGAGCGGCAAGAGTTTTATTGTGAGATAAAATCAAAGTAGGTTTCTGAACATTTTGAATAACATTTGCAATGGTAAAAGTTTTTCCTGAGCCGGTTACGCCTAAAAGGACTTGGTAAGGCTCATTAGATAAAATACCTTGAGTTAATTGCTCAATAGCCTCGGGTTGGTCTCCCATCGGCTTGAAAGGTGATACTAATTCAAATTCCATGATACAACCCTAACATAAAGAATCAAACTTTTGAGTTTTTAAAAATTCGCATTTTAAAAAGAAAAGATTTATTTACAGTCTAAATCACTGATTTTTATACCTAACTTTTTTTCTATTTCCTCATCACTTATTCCCATAGAACGCATGGCTTCAATAGACTTTCTCAAAGAATGATTAAATAATTCGGCGCGCTTCTTCTCTTCTTCAGCACGTTTTTTTTCTTCTTCGGCACGCTTCTTCTCTTCTTCGGTATGTTTTTTTTCAATTTCAAGTAGTTTTTGTTTTGCTTTTACAAGCTTTTTTTCTTTCTCTAATTGGTTTCTAAAACGCTCTAACTTTGCTTCGTATTTTATACTTACCTGTTCTTTAATTGTATCTAATACGTTCTTAAAATCATTGTAACGCTTCAAACTATTCATATATTCTTCTTGTGATTTCGTATCTAATGCTCCGTATTCTGCTAAATTAAATAACCTAATAAATAATTTTTTTGTAATCGGATAGGTATTCCTTTTAATCGGTGTAAATTTTTTAAGAGATACAACCATTTATCAAAATTTGTTTCTAATTCGTCTTGCTTTTTATGGAATTGGTCTAAATTGATGAAAATAATTCCTATATCGTCTAAATATTTTTCGTAGGTTTTTTCGTTGAGTATTCTGTAAGTTTGAATGATTTCTGAATTGGAGAATAAACTGCGTTCTAAGATAGCTATGCAGTAAACACCTTTGAAGTTGTAATCCCAATCAGAATTTTTTATTCCTTGTTCTTGAATGAGCCGAGACATGTAAAAAATAACTCTCTTTTTGAAGTATTTCTGCGTAGCACGTTGTACTTCAATAATGAAATGCTCTCCTTTTTCATTGGTACAATATAAATCAATAACAGCTCTTCTTTCTTCGTCGTTTTGTCCAAGAATTTCGGTATTTTTATAAGTAATATTTTGGATATGAACATTTTGAAAAGCCATTACGCTATTTAGAAAATCCATAAGTAAGTCCTTGTTATTTTCATTTCCAAAAATAAACTTAAAACCAAAATCTGTTAGAAGGTTAATGTATTTATTGGGCATATTGAAACAAACAAGAACAAATATAGTAAAAAATTCATTTGCATTTTTAATTTATCTTAAAGGAATAACTAAATCCATAAACCAATTCCATTGTTTAAGATGATTGTAGGAGTACTCTAAACGAATCAAAGAGTCATAAATAAAAGGTATCTGGATTCCCCAACCTGTACTGTAGAGCCAACGGTCTTTTAGCAAATGATCATCATTATTAAAACTAATATCATTGACCATACCGAAATCATTTAACCATACTAAATAAATTCCAAAAGGGAAATCCTTGAATTTTCCGGGTAGGTTTTTTGCAGAGATAAATCTTTTGGGAATAATAGCGTACTTCCAGTCTGTTTTTACCATCAAAATTGTAGTACCATCAATGATATATTTCTCATAGCCTCTCAAA
This sequence comes from uncultured Bacteroidia bacterium, assembly GCA_938005475.1. GTDB lineage: Bacteria > Bacteroidota > Bacteroidia > J057 > CALLMJ01 > CALLMJ01. The sequence continues at coordinate 29,750 of CALLNY010000016.1, forward strand.
AAATCACTGAAGCCTAAAAAAAATTTATCATAGTAAGGAATTTTATAGCCAAAAGCTTGATGAAAGTATCCAGCGTAACTCCAGTTCCATCGTTTACCAATAGGATGAAATTGCGAAAAATTGAGTTTTAATTTAATGAAATTGCTAGTACTCCATTTACCTAATCCATTGTATTCAGCAGAGGCAAAAAATTTATAGCCTTGTAAAGGGAATGCAAAAACATCTCTCTTATCATATCGATACATTAACCGAAAGGTGGGATAAGATTCATAGCCATAAGCGTTAGTTAAGTAGTTCATTCTGAAGAAATATAAAGAGTCATGGAAAGACTTATAAGTGTAAGCCACTTCAAAGGTAGCTTTTTGGATATTGGATATTCGCTTCGAGATGGAAAGAATATATTTATGTGTTTTTTGGAAATCGGTATTATCTAGGAAGTATCTTTCAATTTTACCGTCTTTTGAGCCTATATTTACCTCACGGTTCGTTTGATATAAGCCATAGAAATAAAAATCTAATTTAGATTTTGAGAAAGCAAAAGGGAGGTAGTAGTAACCAAAAAAGCGTTTAGAGTAACCAAGCGTAAAGCCTGCCCAAGTATTGTCTAATCTACCAGAAAAATTTTGCCAATCTACTCCTAATCCGTAAGTTAAGCGTTTATTAGAAGGTTGGTTGATAAAATCTGTGAAGGTTCTTTCTTCTAACAAAAAATAGGGTTGAGGGAAGACATACCATCTTTCTTTAACGGTGATAGTTAGACATAACGAATCGTTAATTAGAGAATCTTGAATCTCAATTTTATTGAATAATGCAGTATTATACAAGTTGCGAGAGGACTGCTCTATCAGTTCGGGTAAGCGATTAGGAGCAATGATGTCTTCATAATTAAATTCGAGAAAACGAAATAATGCCTGTGGTCTTGTTTTTTTTAAGCCAATAAATTTAACTTCTTTCAGGTAAATAGAGTTTTGAGCCGATAGAGATAGGCTTTTACAATAAAAAAAAACCATTATTAGGCTGATAAAAAATAGTGTAGGATTGATAGCCATCGAGGGAACAAATCTAATAAATTTTGTACCTATTGTTATCTGCTAATCAAAAAATTAAAGACTGCCCGGAAGGACAGTCTTTATCGGTATGCTGGGATAAGAATTTATTTTTTGTCTTCTTTTATTTCTTCATAATCAACTTCTTCATAATCAGAGTTAGATTTTTGGTTGGAAGTAGTGGTATCGTTTTGGGTGTTTTGGTTGGCGTTAGCATACATTTGCTGGGTTGCTACTTGCCAAGCCGCATTAAGTTGTTGCATTAAATCGTTGATAGCGGAGATATTTCGGTTTTTATGGGCTTCTTTGAGCTGGGCTACAAGAGCTTCTATTTTGGATTTGTTTTCAGCGGAAAGTTTATTACCGTATTCAGAGAGTTGTTTTTCGGAAGTAAATATCAAGGAGTCAGCTTCGTTGAGGGTTTGAGCTTCTTTGGCTCTTCTTTCATCTTCTGCGGCGAATTGTTGAGCTTCAGCTTTCATTCTTTGGATTTCAGCCTCGCTTAATCCACTGGAAGCTTCAATTCTAATTTTCTGTTCTTTACCAGTAGTTTTTTCTTTGGCACTTACATTTAGGATACCGTTTGCATCAATATCAAAAGTAACTTCAATTTGAGGGACTCCTCTTGGAGCGGGTGGTATGCCATCTAAATGGAAACGTCCAAGAGATTTGTTGTCTGCTGCCATTTTTCTTTCGCCTTGAAGGACATGAATTTCTACGGATGGTTGGTTATCGGAAGCGGTAGTATAGACTTGTGTTTTTCTTACAGGAATAGAAGTATTAGCTTCAATAAGGACGTTGAAGATACCACCGAGTGTTTCAATACCTAGAGAGAGAGGGGTAACATCTACTAATACTACACCTTTGACATCACCTGCAAGGACTCCGCCTTGTACAGCGGCACCTAATGCTACCACTTCATCAGGGTTTACCGAACGATTAGGGGCTTTACCAAAAAATTCTTGTACAATTTGTTGTACTTTGGGGATACGTGTAGAACCACCAACTAGAAGTACTTCATCAATATCAGAAGGTTTTAGTTTTGCATCTTCAAGGGCTTTTTTGCAGGGTTCTAACATTCTTTTGAAGAGGTGGTCACTTAATTGTTCAAATTTAGAGCGAGATAGTGTCATTTGAAGATTTTTAGGGGCAACGGGGTCAAGTACGATATAAGGTAAATTAATTTCTACTTGGGTTTGGCTGGAGAGTTCGATTTTGGCATTTTCAGCGGCTTCTTTAAGTCTTTGTAAGGCACGAGGGTCTTTTCTTAAATCTACACCTTCCTGTTTTTGGAATTCATCTGCGAGATAGTTAATAATCACTTGGTCAAAGTCGTCGCCACCGAGGTGGGTATCGCCGTTAGTAGAGAGTACTTCAAAAAGACCGCCGCCTAGTTCAAGGATAGAGATATCAAAGGTACCACCGCCTAGGTCAAATACTGCAATTTTAGCATCTTTGCCTTTTTTATCAATGCCATAAGCAAGAGCGGCAGCAGTAGGTTCATTGACAATTCTGGCTACTTTAAGTCCTGCAATTTCTCCTGCTTCTTTGGTAGCTTGTCTTTGAGAGTCATTAAAATAAGCAGGTACTGTAATAACTGCCTCTTTTACTTCTTCTCCGAGATAGTCTTCTGCGGCTTTTTTTAATTTTTGTAGTATCATTGCAGAAATTTCTTGCGGTGTAAAAAGCCTATCGCCAATAGAAACTCTGCAAGTATTATTATCACCTCTCACTACTTTATAAGGCACCATATTGATGTCTTTGGTAGCCTCATCAAATCTTCTCCCCATGAACCTTTTTATGGAGAAGATAGTATTATGTGGATAAACAATAGCCTGTCTTTTAGCTTGTTCCCCTACTTTTCTTTCGTTATCGGTAGTAAAAGCAACAACGGAGGGCGTAGTTCTTTTTCCTTCTTGATTTACGATTACGACTGGTTCTCCCCCTTCCATTACTGCTACTACGGAGTTCGTTGTACCTAAATCTATTCCAATTATTTTTCCCATGAATTCTTTAACTTTTCTATAATTGTTACAAGTGGAGTGCCATTTATATGTTATTATGCCAATATGGCATTTTTATGACAATGTGTTAGTGAAATCTAATCTTGTGTCAGTAATATTCTTTGTATGGATGACAATTTTTTGTTTTTGATGTTCTATGAAAAGCACCGCATCTTCATTACCCTCCCTAATTTTCCACTTTTTTCGTATTTCTTCTACTTTTATAGGAAAATGTTTGGCTATCACATGAGCTTTCCATAATTGTTTTTTTCTTTGATACTCCGAAAAATCTTTCAAGGAAATTATTTGTATGATTTCTTTTATTTTGCCATAATAAGTTTCTGGTATTTTTTTAATAAATATTATGCCATCATGCAAAGAAGTAACTAAACCTTGAGTTTTATTTTGTAATTCATTGATTAGGTGGGCTTTTATGAAACAAACATCAGGGAGTAATACGTATTGATAGTTCAACAAATCATGGTAATTATAGGGTTGGGGAGTTATTTTAGCAGAGTTTTCAGGAATATGAAATTCATAAACAAAAGTTTCTAAATTTTTCAGAATGGATAGTCTATAGGATGGAGGTTGAGTATGTTGAGAGTTTAGAAGAATTAAAATTTCTTTACATTCATCATTTTTAGAAATGACCCAAATATATTCTATATTAGAAAACCACTTTTCAAGTTCTTTTATTTCAATCATGGGCGAGAGTTTTATTAAAACTTTGTTACTTAGCGATTGTAATTGGGGCAGTAGTTTAAATATATTGGGAGAACAGTCTTTTGGATGATATACTTTTTTATTATGTACATTACGAGAAGGGTCTAAATAGATTAAATCGTAGGATTTTGTAGGAGTTCTTGCTAGAAAGGCTTCTGCGGAACTGTGAATAAATTTTATATTTTCAATGTTTAATTGCCTAGCATTCCACTCTAAAAATGGGATTAAATTGGGATTAATTTCAATTGCGGTGACCATAGAGAAATTTTTTGCGAAAGCCATGCTATCAATAGCTAATCCTGCTGTTAGATCTAAAAATTGATTGCCTTTAAAAAAAGATGCTTTGTGGGATGCTAATCTTTCACTAGTTGCTTGTTCACAAACTTTTCCACATATAAATCCTTGGGATTGAATGAGCTGTGGAAATTTTTTTACAAATTTTTTTTGGTTTAAAATGAACTCTGTTAACATAATGGCGGTCTTAGGATTATCTACTTCCTGTCGGATAATTTCTTGCAATTGTAATTCGTTATTCCATTGGATATCAAGGAAAAACTGCTTTTGTTTACATAAATTTTTTAAAAAATCTTTATCCCACATGTTGATGGTATTGTTAAAAAAGTTATCTTTGCATTAAGTTTACAAAAGAAATGAAAAAAACAATTGCAACTATTGCTTTAATGGCAGTAATTTTTGTAGGTCTACAATCTTGTTCTGGTGGTGGAATGTACAAAAGTAAAGAATGTTTTGGACAAAAACCTAATAACCACAAGTTTCAATAATAGTCTTTACGCTTGTAATTCTGTTAATAGTTGAAAGTCCTAATTTTATTAGGGTAGGGTCTGAATATTATGAAGTGTTTAGTTTATGTTGCTAAATATGTGATTGTAATTTTGATGGTGAATTGTCAGAGGGGAAAGTTCTATAATTTGCCTTACTGAGAGTATTAATACTTATTGAGGAGGAAGGAAAAATTTTTAGGTATTCACTTTGAGGAATGGGGCAAGCAGTTATCATTATTATGAACATAGACACTATAAATCAGTTTAAATATTAAGTTGATAATCAATTTTTTAGTAAAAAAAGTGTAAAAAAATTTGTAGAAAGGGTATTAAAGTAGTATTTTTGTCTTTATTTTTTGGAGAGTTGCCTGAGTGGTTAAAGGAGCGGTTTGCTAAACCGTGACCGGGTAACCGGTCCGTGGGTTCGAGTCCCACACTCTCCGCATATCGAGGTGTAGCGCAGCTGGCTAGCGCACCTGCTTTGGGAGCAGGGGGTCGCAGGTTCGAATCCTGCCACTTCGACTATCCATATATCTACTCTCACTAAATTCATCAGTTGCTTTGAAGTGTATTCTATGAAATGAAATTGTCAGAATTTTTATTAAGTAAGAAAAGCCTAACTTAAATCAATTAACTTCCAAAAATTTGAATTCCGCACTTCTATTTTTAGCCACCAAGAAGAAAAAGTTCTGATTATCTTTAAGAATTTCATACTCAATGTATTGAAGTTTATTTTGAAGAATTTTACCTTTCATCCTATAAATTACAAAAATATTTGGGTTTTTATCATCCGTATAATAAATACCCCCTGATTGTGTAAAATTTGCTGTAAAATACCAACCTCTACCATCCGTTTGATAGGCATAACCTTTCCATTCTCCTGTTAAATCAAAATTGCATTTTGCTTTAAATTACCTCTTAGAGGGTTGAAGGTTCTGCCGCCGATAGTTGTACTTCGTATCTCTTGCACCAAACCAGCAAACTCACCCCTTGAATTTGACATAAATTGACTAAATCTTCAATATTTACTATATAACTAAAACTGCTGTCTCCTAAATAGCTTGTAAAGTGATTTTTAATCAAATTACGAACATCAGCATTTTGCATAAGTAAACTTGTAAACTCAAATAAATGATTTTGATAGGATTGAATTTCGTTTTTGTTCGCTGATAACCACCCTTGCCAAGAAGCATTTTGCGAAGGCTTTTTGCTATATTTTCTGATTCGGGCTCTAGTTTGCTATTTTCAGGTTTTGCCTGCTCTTTTGTGCAACTCGTTATATGGATAGCTCCCGCTACTAACATACTAACCAACGTGATTTTGGCTACTAAATTGAAATTAGACAACAAAGTTCATAAAAAATCGATAGATGTGGATAACTTTTTTGGGAAGGAGTTTATATCAATCCACTTAATCAAATATTTTATAACTTTGTCAAATCAAAGCAATTATTATGAGTTATACACCAGAATGGGTCCAGACTTTAAGGCGCAGATATTACTCCAAAAATATTTGTCAATTCATTTTACATGGGAACGTAAATGATTTTGTAAGAGTAGTGGGAGTTGAGCAAGGAGAATACTTAAAATTAAACCAATATTTAATGAATGAACTCTTTAAAAAGAGAGATATTGTTATTTCTTATGACCGAGCAAATGGAATTTCATTTTCACGTCCTGAAATGCGTGCGGATTTTATTCAATCTTTAAGTGCCTACGATACGCTACACGGGACTAATTTTTCAAAATCCTTACCTAAGGATCCTACTCGTGCATTTGCTATTTTAGAGAATTATATTCGAATTCGTTTAAATGACAAAAAACGTATTGCCTTAATTATTGAATACGCTGAGACTATTGCTCCAGCAAGTACTATGGCTTATTCCAACGCGGAAGACCGTGCTATTCAAGTTTATTTACTACGGTGGGCAAAGGATGCTTTATTTTTAGAGGCGGATTTCACATTGATAATGATTACTGAGAATATTGGTGAAATGAATCAAGCAATTGTAAGAAATCCTTATACTTCCGAAATAGAAATTGCATATCCTGATGAAACAGAACGTTTACATTTCATTTATTATATGACCCGAAAAACTCCTAAACTTATAGAATTGCTTGAAATGACGCCCGAAATCCTTGCAAAACATACAGCCGGTGTGAATTTGGTACATCTTAAAACTTTGTTATTAGAAATCCTAGAAAATAATATACGCTTTACTAACAATGACTTAATGAAGAAAAAAGAAGAAATTATTGAAGCGGAAGCAAATGGATTATTAGAATTTGTGAAAACTAAGTACAATTTAGATTATGTTGCAGGGCATAAATATGCAAAACAACACCTTAAAGAGGCTGCCGCCGCTTTAAAAAATGGGCGCGGTGATGTATTACCTATGGGCTATTTAGTGAACGGGCCAGTTGGTACAGGAAAAACTTTTTTAGTAAGTTGTTTTGCCGCTGATATTGGTATTCCTATGGTGTTACTCAAAAATTTTCGTTCTCAATGGCAAGGTGTAACAGAATCAAATTTAGAAAGAGTTTTAAGAATCCTAAAAGCAATGAACCCCGTAGCTGTGATGATTGATGAAGCTGACGCTTACCTAGGAAACCGAAACGCTCAAGGTGACTCCGGTGTTAGTTCTAGGGTATTTTCTATGATTGCTTCTTTTATGAGTAATACTGAACATCGCGGAAAAATTATTTGGTTCTTATTAACTGCAAGACCCGACCTTATGCCTGTGGACCTAAAAAGGCAAGGGCGCGCAGAAGAGCATATCGCTTTATTTTATCCGGAAACCATTCAAGAAAAAAAAGAACTCTTTGAAGTTATGTTAAAAAAAGTAAATATCAAAGAAGTTACAGTTAATGACTTTGAAGATGAATTCTATAATAATCTTAAAATTTTATCCGGTGCTGACATGGAAGCCGCATTAACTAGAGCTAAATTTAAAGCCGCAAGTAAAGGTCTATCTAATACTACAAAAGATATTATCATTCAAACACTCAATGATTTTATTCCTCCCACCTACCCCGAAGAAGTAGAGCTCATGAATTATGTCGCAGTATTAGAATGTACTTCCAAAGAACTTTTACCAGAAAAATTTAGAAATCTCTCTCGTGACGAAATTATTAACCGTGTAGAAGAACTTAAAAAATTTAAGGTAAGAAACTAATTTTTTACAAGTTTTTAATTCGCCCCATACATAAGAATTTAGGCTTTGTCCTATGATTAAAAAAGATGATGGGATAATCTTAAGAGTAACATCCTATTCAGATACCGATGCTATTATATTGATTTATACTAAATTACACGGAAAAAAAAGTTTTTTTGTAAAAGGAGGCTTGTCCAATAGGAGTAAAATAAAGCCTTTCTTACAAGTTGGGCATTGGGTTGAATTCGTTTTTTATGACAAGGCTTCGCGTGAACTTCAAAAAATTACAGACCTTCACCTAGTAAAATTCTTCATAGAATTAACTACTCAATCTATGAAAACTTGCTTTTGGTGGTGTATGTTAGAACTTTTTAATCAAGTGGTTTACGAGGAGGAATTGCCTGATGAAGAATTATACCATTTTTTAATCCATAACATGATACAATTAAATGATACAATGAATAATGAACAAATATGGTTTGATTTTCATGAAGAACTGTTATTAAGAATAGGATATGGAAAAATAGTGCGAGAAATAAACCAAAACTATGAAAGTTTTATGAATAAGCACAATTTTATACAAAGAAGCTACCAAATTTACGATGAATTTGCGAGAAATATTGAAAGTTTTAAAATACCAAAGTCATTTGAGGTAATAAAGCAATTAATATAAAAATAAAAAAAAGAGGCTGCAGAAATACAACCTCTCAAAACCAAAACAAACCATGAAACATTATTAATTGCTACTTTGCAATAATCTCTAAAGGAACTTCTACTTTTACTTCTTTATGTAAAGTTATCGTTACCGTATAACTACCAATACTTCTTATGTCTCTTGGTACAGAAATTCTTCTTTTATCTACATCAAATCCATTTTCTTTCAAGAAATTATGAACTTGCAAATTTGTTACTGAACCAAAAATTTTACCATCTTTTCCCGCAAGGGTTTCAATTTTGATAGTAATATTTTTTAATAATTCAGCGGTTTCTAATGCTTTACCTTTGATTTTTGCTTGGCGATATTCTGCTTGTTTAATATTTTCAGCTAGAACTTTTTTAGCTGATGGAGTAGCCAAAACAGCGTAGCCTTTGGGAATTAAATAATTCAGGGCATAGCCATTCTTTACTTTAACGATATCGTCCTTATCACCTAATTTGTGAATATCCTGCTTTAAAATAATTTCTACCATAATAATTTAAAATAATTAAAGAATTGTTGTTGTATCTTCTTTTAAACCGTCCGTAACGAAAGGTAACAAAGCTAAATGCCTTGCTCTTTTAATGGCAACAGCTAAACGCCTTTGATATTTCAAACTAGTACCTGTAATTCTGCGAGGCAGAATCTTTCCTTGGTCGTTAATAAAGCGAAGTAAAAAATCGGGGTCTTTATAATCAATGTATTTAATCCCAAATTTTTTAAATCGGCAATATTTTTTTCTAATTTCAGGTCCTACCGATGCATTGCTGGGAGCATTTCCTAATAATTTTTGATTTGACATAATCCCTTAATTTAAATTGTTTGAATCAATAACTCCGTTTAATTTGTTTCTTCTTCTTTCATTGTAAGCAACTGCAAACTTATCTAGTTTTACCGTTAAGTATCGCAATACTCGTACATCATACCGGTAGTTTTGCTCTAACTTCTTAATAAAAGAAGCAGGCGCTTGAAATTCCGTATACACATAATAACCGGTTTGTTTCTTCTGAATAGGGTAAGCTAACTTTTTAAATCCCCATCGCTCTTGGTTATTTATTTTTACTCCTGCATTTTCCATATAGCTATTGAACTGTGTAATCACTTGATTGATTTCTTCTTCGCTAAGGTCAGGAGTTAGAATGTACGTACTTTCGTACATCCTGATTGGCTCAATAAATTTAATTTCCATGAAGTGATTTTTAATAAGACCGCAAAATTACAAAAAAAAAATATTATTCCAAAATTTATTTTGAAATTATTTATATTATACCTACTCAATGATTATCCCCCTCGTAATGGTTTAATGAAGTGATCCGTAATTTTACTTCCCTTTAAAAATAGGTGTTCTTTTTTCCAAAAAGGCAATGGTCCCTTCTTTACCATCCTCAGAGGCGATACATTTCGCAAAATTAATGGCTTCAAGTTCAAAACCATTTTTATGGGGATTATCATAAGCCTGAATACACTCCAAAGTATTAGCTATGGCAATAGAAGAAAATTTCAGAATTTTTTTTAACATTTCTTTTGCAGTCTCTAATAACTCTCCTTGCAAACAAACCTTGTTAACAAGTCCCATTTCAAGGGCTGTATCAGCATTGATATTTTCTCCACTCAATAGGTATTCCGTAGCTTTCGTTTTACCAATCAGCCTGATTAAACGTTGAGTTCCACCATATCCTGGAATAATTCCTAATTTAATTTCAGGTTGCCCAAAGACAGCATTTTCAGAAGCAATCCTTAAATGGCAAGCCATCGCTAATTCACAACCACCCCCTAACGCAAAACCATTTACAGCCGCAATAATGGGTTTAGGGCTATTTTCTATCAACTGAAATATTTTCTGACCTCTTAAACTAAAACTTACAGCTTCTTCGTAGCCTAATGTAGTAAGTTCCGTAATATCTGCTCCTGCAACAAAAGATTTGCTCCCTGAACCTGTAATAATGATTCCTCTAATACTTTCTTTACAGATTAAATCGGATATAATTTGTTCTAATTTGAGCATTACTTCTTGATTTAAAGCATTTAAAGCTTTGGGTCTTTGAATAGTAACCAATGCTATTCCTTCCTCTAATAATTCATATATTACTGGACTGTCCATCTGAATTTAAAAACATTGCAAATTTAAAATCAATCTTCGGTTTTTTCTAAATATACTTTTCAAAAAGTTGTAAATCCAAAATTTAATATTTTTTGACTTTTATATTTCTTTATTTATTGTAACTTTGCATCATGAAAAAGTCATATTGGTTATTAACTATTATATTGTTTATATTTTCACTATCATATGGGAATAATAATAAAAATAAAAATCAAAAAACAACTAGAATACAAGAGCTATTAAGATTTCCCCAACATGTAAAGCAACTAAAAAAAATTAAAATTCAGAATTTAGACGTACAGAAAAAAATATATGGTAAACATGAGAGAAATTACTATTTGATTTGTAAGAATAAAACAAAACCTTCATCAAAAAAAGCTATTTTTTACGTTCATGGCGGGGCATGGATATTGGGCAAACCTGAAAATCACTTAAAATTCGCTGAGTATCTAACAGAACAAGGTTTTGTAGTTATTTTAACTGCCTATCGATATATCTATCAAACTGATTCGAAAAGCATGTTAAAAGATATACAAACTGCATATCAACAAGCATGTCAAGAATTAAAGAAAGAAAACCCTGATATTGAAAGCATTATAATTGGAGGCGCTTCTGCGGGAGGACACTTGGCTAGTTTATTAGCATTATCCAATCAGAACAGTATTTATCCTATTATAGGACTTTTTTCTTTGTCTGGCGTTTTAGATTTGGCAGAGTTTAAAAACAACTTGATTACCCGAAAACTCACTCAACACTTTCCAATGAAATTATTAAACCCTATAGAATATTTGCACCAATCACAAAAATCTTTTTCTATTTTATGCATTCATGGGACACAAGATGGACTAGTTCCTGTATGTTCTACGCTTAATTTTGTAGAAAAAGCTCAAGAGAATTCCTGTCATTCGGTACAAAGTTATTATTTTGATTTAAACCATATTCAAATTACATCTGCTTGGTATTATGATAGTTCAGTAAATCTCGGACAAAAAGAACTATTGTTATCATGGTTATTATCTTTGTGAAGCGGGTGCAATAAGATTTAAAAGGTAAAATTTTTTTATGAAGAAAAAGAATTTGGCATTAACTTTGCCGATATGATACAAAACCAAAAAATGAAAGTTTCAGTAGTAATTTTAGTTTTATTATGGAGTTTTAATGTAATAGCTCAAGGTTTTACAGGTACTATTATTTATGACATTAAGGTAACAGGTCCAATGGCAGACCAAGTAAAGGGTATGCTGCAAGAAAAACAAATTATCAAAATTAAAGGTAACAACATGCGTCAGAGGATGAAAGGGGGCATGATGGAACAAATGATGGGAGATATCATCTTTTTAGGAGATAAAAAAGAAGCATATATTCTACAAGCTTCTGAAAAGAAAGCTTTGAGATTGGCAACTGATGAAATGAAAGATGAAGGATCTAAACCTAAAGTAACTAAATTGAATGAAGTGATAGATATTGCAGGTTACCAATGCCAAAAATATTCTATTGAGATAGAAAATGAACAGTTAGGTGGTACTTTAACAGAATATGTATGGGCAACCAAAGATATACAAATATCTAACCTCAAAACAGGCCTCAAGAACAACAATTCTATTACGAAAGAAGGCGTAGATGGTGTTGTGCTTAAAATGGTTACAGACATGAACGGAATGTTCACTTTAACAATGATAGCAACACAAGTTCAAAAAGGAGATATCCCTGATTCTGAATTTGTTATTCCGAAAGATTATAAAATTGAAAAATTTGACCCTAGCGCATTTGGCATAGGAAAATGACAAATTGTTTGTAATGTTTTCTTATAGTAAAGACTGCTTGATTGCAGTCTTTCTTTTCTATTACTCTATGATTTCTGCTATCAAATAATGGTTTTTATGAGGATTATTACGAATAAGTAATTCGCCAAGGAACCCTGCTAAAAATAGTTGTACACCAATAATTAAAGCGGTAAGAGCTAAATAAAATAGGGGCTGGTCAACTACTTCACGAGGTTTTTGTCCAATATGTAATCCGTGTAATTTTTCAGCAATTAGATATATCACGATAAAAAAGCCTATTAAAAAGGAGAGTACACCAAAAGTACCAAAAAAATGCATAGGAGCCCGCCCAAATTTTAAAGTAAAACTTAAGGTCAATAAATCTAAAAAACCATTAATAAAACGTTCTAAACCGAACTTTGTAGTCCCATATTTTCGAGGTCTATGGATAACTACCTTTTCTCCAATTTTTTTAAAGCCTGCTTCTTTCGCTAAAAAAGGAATATAGCGATGTAATTCACCATAAACTTCTACCGCTTTAACAACTTCTTTTCTATACGCTTTTAAACCACAATTAAAATCATGTAAATTATTGATACCTGATATTTTACGTGTTGCCCAATTAAATAATTTAGTAGGAATAGTTTTTGTTAAGGGGTCGTAACGTTTTTTTTTATAACCACTTATTAAATCAAATTTTTGTTCTATGATAAGTTTATACAGTTCGGGAATTTCGTCAGGACTATCTTGTAGGTCTGCGTCCATTGTAATAACGACATCACCTTTTGCTTGTTGAAAGCCCGTATGTAATGCGGCAGATTTCCCATAATTCCTTTGAAATTTAATTCCTTTTATAGCAGGGAAAATCGTTTTAAGTCCCGTAATCACTTGCCATGAATTATCCGTAGAACCATCATCCACCATAATCATTTCATATTGAAATTGATTGGACAGCATAACTTTGTGTATCCATTCTGCTAATTCAGGTAAGGATTCTTCTTCATTATACAAAGGTATAACTATGGATATATCAATTTTCTGCATGCGGCAAATTTAATAGTAATTTTGAAAACACAGTTTCTAATTCCTTTTGGATTTCATGAAAGGTAAAACAAGAATTTATATGAACCATAACAAAACAGCACAAAACGATATCTTCAGGTATCATTAAGGATATCGTTGTTTTAATACTTTGCCAAGCATGTTTAAAAAGTCTTTTTATTCGGTTTCTATGAAAAGCCTTCGGAGCTACTTTTTTAGGTATAGATATTCCGAATATAGTTCGGGGCGAATAATTGGCGGATTTAAAAACGTAATATAAAGAAAAAGTATGGGACTTGATTTTCTGATTTTTTTTAAAAATTTCAATTAACAAAGACCTACTCTTGGTTCTTTCAGCCTTTGTTAACCTTGCATACTTAAAATTAGACTTGCCATTTGAAATGTTTTTCATCGCTAACGGTTAGTTTATATCTACCGACCGCTCTTCTTCGCGATAATTGTTTTCTTCCATTTTTCGTTTTCATTTTTGCACGAAAGCCATGGGTATTTAATCTTTTTCTTCTACTGGGTTGATACGTCCTTTTCATCTTGCCTACCTTTTAATAAGAACGCAAAATTAGTAAAAATTTCATTTTCTCAAACGTATTTTATTTTTTTGCATAAAATTCTCCAAATTTATTTTGGGGGTCGTAAAAGGATTTTAATTCCATAAAATCCGAGAAGCGAGGATAACACGAGTAAAGTTCTTTGTTTGATAAATTAAATTCTTTACCCCAGTGGGGTCTAGCAAGGTAAGATAAAGCAAAGGATTGAAAATCTTGTTTTAAGGATTCCCATTGTTTATCGTAATGGTTATAGATACCAAGCCATAGGGTATCTCTATGGTAAGCAGGACTTAACCAAAAGTTATCTGCTTGAGCAACACGGATTTCTTGAATAAAGTTAAAAGTAAAGCGGTTATCGGAGTATCGTTTAAAATAATCGGAGAGGATAGAGGAAGCGTCTTTTAGAGGGAAAGCCCATTCTGTTTCTCGATGTTTAGGGGGTTCAGGAACTTTAAATATTTTAAAACTTTTATTTACTCTTTGGTAAGGTTTTCGCATCTGGGCAGTTAAAATTTGGTTTATGCGAGGTCTTAAACGAGGTAAAAGATTTCCTAATATCACCATCGTACGATAGCCCCATACGGATAAAACAGTTTCACGCCAGAAGTGTTGAAAGCGGGACTCCTGTATAGGTTCTTGCGTTCTATACATTGCATATACTACTACCTCTCGGGAAGGTGGTAACCACCATATTTTGAGATGGTCATATTCATGAATCCAATGATTAAAATTTTTTACAGCTTCCTCCCATGGGCATGTAAAAGTATTTTCTTGAATATGAAAAGCTGGAACGACCTGAATTTTGAGTTGTATGATAATTCCAAGAAGCCCGAGAGATATTAAAATTGCATGAAAATGAGGATGTTGAATATCAAAAGTATGGATATTTCCGTGACCGTCTATCCAGGTAACTTCTTTACATTGAGTAGCTAAACAACCGAATTGGTAGCCTGACCCATGCGTACCTGTACTAATAGCACCTGCAATAGATTGCTGGTCGATAGAGCCTAGATTTTGGAGAGCAAGCCCATTTTTATCCAAGAACTGATTGATTTGCCATAATTTCATTCCAGCAGATAAAGTAACTTCTAGGGTATTATGGTTTATAGTGGGGGAAAGATTTAAAAAAGATAAGTCAATGATAGCTTGAGCCTCTTTCCACAGGTCAGCCCAGGAATGCCCCGAACCCACCAATCGTATAGAGGAATGATTTGTTAGAACATGTTTTAAATCTTCAACGTTTTCTGGTAAAAATAAAAACGGGACTTTATTGCGAACATTTTTCGCCCAATTTTCAAAAAGGATATTTTTATGGATTTGCATGGGTAGTATATTCCATTTGAAACTCTTTCAATTTTTTTATAATTTCTTTTCGTTGAAGTGTTAGTTCTGCAATTTTTCTTTTATTTCTACGAAACTCGTAAACTAATTTTAACTTTTTTTGAACTTGGTCCCATTTTATAGCAAAGTTCAATGCAAAAAAACCTAATATTGGAAAGATAGCAAAAATGAATAACGAATATATCTGTTTGCGAAATAGATACACCAGCCATAAATAAGACAGAAAATACCACAAAGGAAAAGCTATCAATCCTGTAACTAATTTAATTCCTGCGTGATATTCTTTGTAGGGGGTTAATTTAGTTGCTACTAGTTTTGGCAAAGTATAAGGTACCCAGTTAGTAAACCAGCCTACCACAAAAAGGGGAGATAACATAATCAATAAAATAAACTGCAATAATGAACTGTAATATAATTTTTTTAAACCTTTTATATTTGAGATGGTTTGGTCATCTAATTTATATTGATGAACTGTATAAAAATAGGATTTGATGGCTTGAGTAAGGTCGTGTAGTTCAAAAGGTTTTGCTTCTGAGAAATAATAAATAGCTTGCTGTATTTCTTTCTCGATAGTAAAAACAGTATGGACAGCGTTAGGGTTTATTGCAAATTCGTTTAAAAATAAAGTTTGTATATTTTTGATTAACTCGTCTTCGGAATTGGAATTCGTATTGATTACAAGTTTTTGGATAGAGAAATAAATATAATCCGTTAACTGATTAACAGCCTCAACGGGATTTTGTGTATAACTTTCCTGGTAAGTTTGCAAGTAAATCGGATATCCCACATTTACAATAACATTACTTCTAAAATTTTCAGGATCGGAGTAGTTAATACCGACTGGTAAGATAGCCAAATTCAACTGGAAATGGGAAAGGGATTCAGCTAATAAGGCAATACGAGCAGTTCCTGTTTTAAATTTTTTTAATTGTCTTTTTCCTTCACTAACTCCTTCTGGGAAAATGATTAGAGCACCATTATTTTTCAGGAGTTCAACGCATGCTTCAAAAGTTAGAGAATTATGATTTTGTGGCAAGCCATTTTCGATGTCTTGTTTTCTGTAAATGGGAATCATATGAAGTTGTTTTAGAAGCCATTTTACATAGGTGTTCGTAAATACAGAAGCATTAGTTAAGAAGTAGAACTCTCTATCTATAAGAGCGGCAAGGAGGATTGCATCCATAAAAGTATTAGGGTGGTTAGAGACCACGATTAAAGGAGAATTTTCTGGAATTTTAGTAAGCGTAGTAAATTGAATTTTTCTAAAAAAAATATTTAAAGCGATTTTAGCTAACCACTTTAAGATTTTATAAGACATATTTCCTCCTTGATTTAGGGTAGAGAAAGATGCTACTGTTTACCATGCCAATCGTTCTTTGACGTAAGAACCGGGTGCATCTTCTAGTTTACCTTGGATAGTTCTTGCATCAATTTCTTTGGAGTTATAAAAATTAAGCCATTGTATCCATTCATTCCACCAAGAGCCGGGATGAGTTTGCGCTTTTTCTAACCATTCTTCGGGGGTATCGGCTATTTCATTGTTTGTCCAAAAGTTACGTTTATTTTTAGCGGGATGATTAACAATTCCTGCAATATGACCACTTGCGCCTAAAATAAAACGTTTTTCTCCTGAAAAAGCTAAAAAGCCTTTATAAACCGTTTTCCAAGGAGAAATATGGTCATCAATGGTTGCAACAAAGCAGGAAGGTGTGTTCACCGAATGTAAATCTACAAAATTACCCAGCATTTTTAGATGATTAGGTTTAATAAGGTTGTTTTCAAGGTACATATTACGGAGATAATAGCTGTACATCTTACCGGGCAAATTGGTAGGGTCGGAGTTCCAATAAAGTAAATCAAAAGGGGGAGGGGTCTTTCCATTGAGATAGTTAGAAACTACATAGTTCCAGAAGAGTTCGTTTTCACGTAGGAAAGAAAACGCATTAGCAAGAATATTACCATTTAAAATACCACCATCTTTGAATTTTTCTTCTACTTCTTGTACAAAAAACTCATCAATGAAAGTTCCAATTTCTCCTGTCTCTTGAAAGTCAAGCATTGCGGCTAGGAAAGTAGCGGTATGAACAGAAGCATTACGCTTTTTCTTTAAGATAGCCAAAGTGTTACCTAACAGAGTTCCACCAATGCAGAACCCTAGTACATTTACTTTTTTTACATCGGTTATAGATTTAACGGCTTCAATAGCGGCAAAAGCCCCTTTTTCGATATAGTCTTCCCAAGTAAGATGTTCAATAGAAGCATCTGCACTTTTCCAAGAAACCATAAAAACGGTGTAACCTTGTTCTACTATGTATTTTACATAGGAATTATCAGGAGTTAGGTCTAAAATGTAATATTTGTTAATCCAGGGAGGGAGAATAAGGAAAGGATATTCTTTTACTTTTTCGGTAAGTGGTTTATATTGAATAAGTTGAATAAGCTCATTTTGGAATACTACGGCGCCTTCTGTAACCGCTACATTTTTACCAATTTCAAATTGGGATTCATCGGTCATGGTAATACGACCTTTCTTGAGGTCTTGTATCATGTTCTTAAAACCTTTTATTAAGCTTTTACCTTTAGTTTCTTTAGCATATTGTAGGACTTCGGGGTTAGTCAAAATGAAATTAGTAGGAGAAATTGCACTAATAAATTGCCTTGTATGAAACTGTAATTTTTTTCTTTTATGTTCTTCTAAGGGGAATTCATTGACAATGTCCATAAAAAAATCTGATAAAAGCAGATAGGATTCTTTGATAAAATCAAAATAAGCATTTTCATGCCATTCTTTTGCTTTAAAACGGTTATCTTTAGGAGAGGGTTTGATAACCTCTTCAACCTCTTTACCGAATTGTTTATCCCAAAAATTTAGCCATATTTTGAAAAAATCTTGATAAAACTGGGCTTGAAGTTTGTACCACTTATCGGGATGAACCATAATAGCTTGGCTTAACTCGGTGTAAGCAATCATTAGTCCTTTATCCACTCGTGCTTGAGTGAGAAAGTCTATATACTTGCTAACCAAGACAGATAGATCATTATGAATGTTACTGAGAAATTCGCTAATCTGAAAGATATTAGTTTCAAATATTTCAAAAATATTGGTATCGTTTTTAAAAATCTCTAATAAGTTACTATTTGACATGATATTCAATATATTATTCGCAAAATTAAATCATTTTTTGACTTTGTCAAACTGAAAAATTAAAATCATTCAAGATAAATATTACTAATTTCATCAAAAAATTAAGGCATGAGCCAATAACTGCATTTAATTACAAGTGCACGGTTTTTAATGAAAATTTTTTCTGTTTCATAGTTATCTGTCCAAACAATGAATAAATCGGACATAGGAGCGAAGCGCCATTGTAATCTTGAATTGATATTAAAATTATTCGTTTGGGTGTTGTATTGAAGGAAAGTAGTGAAAAATAAAGAACGGGTAAAAGTTAATTCAAAACGAGTACTAATAAGGAGCAGGGTAGTATTAGCATACGGTTCAGGTAAAATAATACGATTATAATCTACTGATATACCGTAAGCCCCCCAAGGTTGAGTTCTAAAATTTATGCCTGTATTGTTATTCCATATAGTTCCGTTGAAGTAGGTTCCGTAAGTAGAACTTAAACTGTAATTCAATATTTTTCGCGGATTAGAATTATAATTCATGTTGAGTTGCTTGTAATGATAAGGTCCGGTAGGTAATGGATTGGCATGAGTTCGGGAGGGGTCGAAGGGGTATAACAATTGCGTAAATAACTCTTTGATAGTAAAAGAAAAACCTTTACCATCATGGAAATTAAAAATCAATGAAGTACTCAAATTTCGGTCAAGCCATTCAAATTTTTTGTTGTAGTATCCATCCAAATATACTTTGATTGCATAATTATTGATAATACTTTTTTTAGGATAAAATTTTCGAGCAATGTCAGGTTCTAAACGAATTACATTTTTACGAGGGACGAAACCTACTTCTGCATTATAATTTTCCCCAATATATTCGTGGTTGTAACTCCAACTCCAACGAATGGTATTATAGCTTATCCAGAGTGCTTGGGCAAAAGCATCTTTTGGTTGGTTAGGAGAGAATGATTGATGAAAAAAAGCTTTACCCAAAATTTTATTATTATTAGTTTGGAAGTTATAATCTAACCCTGCTACTCTATTAAAATCCGTTGTATTAGAAAAATTTTGTCGATTGACTACCATAGCAACTATATTAGATTTTTTGCCGACTTGTCTTTGAGTTGCGGCAACAAAGTAGTTTTGTGGATTTAATGCTAGCCTTGCTACTCCTTCGGTTTGCATATCCATAATACCTATTCGCCAGTTCTGATTTATTTTACCTGAAAGTCTTGCTCCCGCAATGATAGGTATGGTTTGTCCATTGTATAGCCCAATTTGCCGAGAAAAAAAAGGTCTTATATTCCTAAAACCTAATCGAGCAAATAAATCGGAGTTTTCAATAAAAAACTCTCTTCGCTCGGGAAAAAATAAACTGAACCGACTTAAATTGGTGATTTGTGCATCCACTTCTACTTGAGAAAAATCAGGATTTAAGGTAACATCCAAGTTCAAAGAAGAAGTAATCCCTAACTTTGCATTTAAACCTGCATTAGGTTGGAATTGATACGTTTTAAGTTGATAATCTGAGTACTGAGGTAAAGTGAAATAAGGAATTAACGAAATATTTTTACCTGCTTTTTGGGGTCCTTCTTCCCAAATTAGTTTTCCTGTATAGGGTAAAAATGAAATATTATAGATACGAGGCACCCTAGACCAGTTAGAGGTTTCATTGATTTTTAGGTTTTGCCGGTGAAAATTGATTCCCCATTCTTTAATGCCCGCTTTGTAACGAATAGACTTAAAAGGAATAAACATTTCTGCTATCCATTCGTCTTTTTTTCGTTTCACTTCTACAAACCATTTGTTGTCCCATATGGTAGTAACCCCAAAAAAGCCCCTATCTTCAATAACTCCCTCCCGTTGAACACCGTAAGGATTAACACCAAAACTAAAACCATTCGTTTTATCATAAAGAGGGTCTATGGTTACAACAAAAGCATCGCTACTATTGATAGAAAAATCTCTTTTTAAATTTTGTACTACAAAAGGTATATCAATTAGACTATCCTTGCAAATAGCCCCAATATAAATGCCCTGTTCATTATGTAAGATTCGTACTTCAGTATGTGTAAGCGATTTTATTGTATCATAAGGAAAAGATTGCCAAAAATCTGTTGCAACCTCCGAAATTTGCCACTCAGGTTCATCCAGTTCCCCATCTATGGTTAAACTTGTTCCTATTTTTTTGATGGTGATAGACTTGTGCTCCTCTGCAAGACTGCCTTGAGAATATACTTCAAAATAGAACAATAAAAGAACAATAAATAAAAGGTTACGCATTGACGTTGCAAAAATAATATTTTTAATGCAGTTCATAAACCAGTAATAAAACAAAAAGCTATTTGTTAAAACAAACTTCTTTGATACAACTACAAAAAAGTAACATAGTCATTTTGATGATTTTTCTTAACTTTGCGGATTTAAAACTCATTCGTAAATGAAAAAAATTTTTTTTTGTTTAATTATTTTTGGGGAACTATCACTTTACAGTCAAGAAAAAAAAATAGATTTGGGGGAGATACGGGGTAACTTTCAAGTAGATGCGCAGTATTACAATAAAGATAGTCTGATTGGGGCTCCGCTTGTTCCTGAAAAAATGAGAGCCGCAGGTTTTGGTAATTTTTTATACAGAAGAGGTAAATTTTCCGCAGGCGTACGTTATGAATCGTATCAATATCCTTTGTTAGGGTTTGACCAACGCTATCGCGGGGAAGGTATCCCGTATCGTTATGTTACTTATTCTGATGATAATTTTGAAATCACCGCAGGGAATTTTTATGAACAGTTTGGCTCGGGGATGATTTTGAGAACCTATGAAGAACGAGGGCTCGGCTATGACAATGTTTTTGATGGTTTTCGTGTTAAGCTTAAGCCTTTTAAAGGAATTTATTTAAAAGGATTAGTAGGAAAGCAACGTTTATTTTTTTCATTAGGACCGGGAATTGTGAGAGGAGTAGACGGAGAAATTCACATTAACGAGTTATTAGACTCGCTGATGATGGAAAGTAAATTACAAATCCGTTTGGGAGGAAGTTTTGTTTCTAAATATCAAAAAGATGAAGATCCTGTATACATATTACCCGAAAATGTGGGAGCTTGGACAAACCGATTAAACCTTACCTACGGAGATTTTTCGCTGGAAGCTGAATATATGCACAAAGATAATGACCCTTCCACGGTCAATAACTTCATTTACAAAAGTGGAAATTGCTTACTAACGACTTTAAATTATGCACGTTCAGGTTTAGGTATTTCTTTATCTGCTAAAAGAACGGATAACCTTAATTTTCGTTCCGACAGAACTGAAACTGGTAACAACCTCATGATTAACTATTTACCTGCTCTCACGAAACAACACACTTATACTCTCGCCGCAACGATTTATCCTTACGCCTCTCAACCCAATGGAGAAATGGCTTTTCAAGGTGAATTTACTTACAAATTCAAAAAAGAAACAGCTCTCGGGGGAAAATATGGAATGGATTTAACCTTAAATGCTTCTATCGTTCATGGAATTGATACTTCCCAAGTAATCCCTTACATCGGTTATGAAAGCCCCTTTTTTAAAATCGGTAAACGTAAATTCTTCCATGATTACAATATAGAAATTACTAAACGACTGACCGATAAACTCAAAGTGAATTTGAACTACCTCAATTTCTTTTACGATAAAGATGTTGTACAGGGATTAAGTGGTTTTGGCGTAATACACGCTCATATCGGAATTGTAGAAATTCAATATAAAATTCAATCCAAGCATACTATTCGAACTGAGTTCCAAATGCTTCATACAAAGCAAGATGAAGGGTCTTGGGCTATGGCTCTGATGGAATATACAATCTCTCCTAAATGGTTCTTTGCTATCATGGACCAATACAATTACGGAAATCCAAATGAAAAAAAAAGAATTCATTACTTTTGGGGTTCTATGGGAAGGAATTTTAAGAACAATCGAGTGATTCTTTCTTATGGAAGACAAAGAGCAGGTATCTTTTGTGTTGGTGGAGTTTGTAGAAATGTTCCTGCTTCTAATGGTTTTACTTTAACGGTAATCAGTAATTTTTGAGTTATTTACTAAATGACAATGAAAACAACTTATCACTGATGATTTCAGGTGAAAGTTTTTATATCAATCAAATTATTAGATGTTTGAATACTCCCATTAAAAAGAAATTTAAGGTAAATTTATACTAACGAAAAAGAAAATAACTTGATAAGCCATTCAATAAACCAATGAAAATGGTAAGTTTTTCGTGTTAGTTTTTCAATCGCTTTATTTGGCTGTATAAAATTACCTATGTGTTTATGGCTTAAATTATTTTTTTCTAATATTTTTCCTGTATCATTTAGGATATTAAAAGCTTCTTCGGTTGTAAGATTAGGTTTGATGGACTTCATGACACCAATAATTCCTGAAACATAGGGCGTTGCCATAGAAGTACCATTTAATTTCTTATATTGATTATGGGGCGTTGTAGATAATATATCTACTCCAGGAGCGGCTATCCCATATTTTTGTTCAGTAAAGTAATTAGAAAACGAAGCTTTTCTTAAATTCGAATCTACTGCGGCAACCGTAATACAATTCGAGCAACATGCAGGAGCAAAATATTTTGCATCCATGTTGTTGTTTCCAGCGGCAACTACCACAATAGCGCCTTTTTTATTGCAATATTCAATAGCTTCTTCGTAAGCCGCTTGTCTTGAATCGCTTGAAGGACCTCCTAATGACATAGAAATTACATCGGCTCCTAAATCAGCCGCTAATATCATTCCATCAATAATCTGCTCCTGTCTTCCCTTCCCATTCGGTAAAACTGTTATACTTGTAACTTTACAAAAACGATTATTGTAATTCAGAGAAGCCACTCCTATTTGATTGTTAGTTACCGCAGCGGCAATGCCCGCACAATGGGTTCCATGTATTTCAGTATCCCTATCGTATTCTTTGGAAACTGAAAAATAATTTTCTTTTAAATCCTCATGATTTGCATCTAATCCCGTATCTAAAATAAATATTTTACTTATTTTTTTAGGTTTAATTCGTTTAAGTTTTGTAACAAATTCATCTATATTTAACGCATATAAAGCCCATTGCTCTATTGAGTGAACATCATTGATAGTAGAAAAAGAAATAGGCTTTTTATGCCCTGTATTAGACTCTTCGGGAAGTACTTCATATTTATCATTCCATTCAATAGAAGAGATCAGCTTTGAATTTTTTAGTAATTCATATACTTTATTAGCAATTTCATCATTCTCTACATCAATAGTATACCAGTTATCTAAATCCGTTAAATCTTTATCTTTTATAAGAGGAAAGGCTTCCTCTATTTCAAATTTAATACTCTGACTATTTAAATAATTTTTTAATGCAGGTAGCTGAGAATTATCATTTAAAGAAATTAATAATTCCGCAGAGTAATTACTTTTGGGAAGTTCTGATACCCAATCCTTAATTTTTACAAAATCTCTTTGTAGTTCATCTATCAAATTCTTTTTTATTCCCCAGTATATCCCAAAACTTATCCAAAAAAAAGTAAATAAAATCGCTAGTTTTTTGTTCTCAAAAGCTATAATCGATAAAACAATTAACAAAAGGTCTCTTATTACCCAGAAAACCCAAAAGTAATCAACCCCTATTTCACTATTATAATTACAATAAAAAGCAATGAAATGAAGAACTAGGTTGAAGATTATAAGATAAGATAGAAAGGATTTTATTTTCGAAAATTTATTAGATAAATCCAATAAATTCCATATGTAAATAAAAATAACTAAAGTACTAAGTGTTATGGGATAAAATCTTGCAATTATAACAAAATATTGTTCCATATTCTTTTCAATTTAATCAATTTTTTTTATACTTAAAACTTCGTAAAATATACCATTCATAAAGATATTGACTACATCCTCTGGGGATTTCTTTAATAAAATGGCTACCCGAATTCCTTCCTGTCTAAATTCATGAGGAAGGTTATTTAAATTATAAATTGTATTATTCTCATTCAGCCTCCAAAATCCCCCTTCTAAATTTTCATATTCTATTGTCCCGATGTGCAACGATATAGGTAGGTCTATTTTTATTTCCATTTAGCAAAAATAATGAATTTTTACAAAAATGAACAAACTTTCCGCTAATTTTTTTACACAAAATGCTTTCTCTTTTGAAATTTACTATATCTTTGCGTAAAAACTAAAATTATGCAGCTGTTCTTTGTTCTTATTGGTTTTGTTTTTTTGGTTGTAATGTGTTCTTTTTATCATAAAACAGAGGAAATGACGGCTGTTGAGTTAGGGAAGAAGCTATTTTTTGACCCTATATTATCTTCGGATAACTCGGTTGCTTGTGCAAGTTGCCATAAGCCAGAGTATGGATTTGCTGATAATCAAGCATTTAGTATTGGTGTAGGGGGAAAAAGAACTAGCAGAAATACGCCATCAGTACTCAATATGAAAAATAGAACAGCTTTTTTTTGGGATGGTAGAGCATCTACGCTTGAAGAACAAGCTCTGGGTCCTATTCAAAATCCTGATGAAATGAATCTACCCATCGCAGAGGCTATCCAAAGGCTAAACAAGCATCCCTTTTATTCCAAAGCATTTTACAAAGTTTATGGTAAACCTGCCGATTCTTTGACTCTTGGTAAGGCTTTAGCCGCCTTTGAAGAAACCCTTGAAATTGAAGAAACTCGGATGGACCAATACTTTGCAGGTAATAAAAGTATTTTTAATGAATCTGAAAAAAGAGGCTTACAATTATTCAATGAAAAAGCAGGTTGTATAGAATGTCATTTCGGTCCCGATTTCACGAATGACCAATTCAAAAATATAGGGCTCTACTCTGGAGGGAAAAATGAGGATTTAGGACGTTACAACGTTACCAAAGATAAAAAGGATAAAGGAAAATTTAAAGTACCTGGGCTTCGTAATGTTATTTATACTGCTCCTTATATGCACGACGGACGTTTTAAAACGTTAGAAGAAGTAATTGACTATTACAACAGCCCCGATGCCGCTAACCCCAAACATAAAAACCGTGATAAAAAAATTAAAAACCTTCATCTTACCACCCAAGAAAAGCAAGATTTAATTAACTTCCTTAAAACTGCTAGTACTGAAAAACCATACAAAGTTTTCTAACTCTGAATTAAAAAGTTTTGTATCCAATGAGTTATTTTTTTTGTCGCTCCTTGTTTAGAGTATACATAATTTTTTGCGGCATCTCCGGATTGTTTATATTGCTTTTGATGACTCAAAAATTGAATAATGTACGGAATATCTTTGTCCGTTTTTACAGGAACAGCCGCTCCAACTTTAATAAGCCCATAAGCTTCATGAAATTTATGATAATTAGGACCAAAGAAAATAGGCTTTCCGTATACAGCCGCTTCTAATGTATTGTGTATGCCCACCCCAAAACCACCGCCTATCCATACTGCATCCGCATAATGATAAAGCCTAGATAGCCATCCCATCTTATCAATTACAAGAACCCGTTTCGGTTTTGTTTGTGCGTTCTTTACAATATCTGAATAAAAAATAGCATCAGGAAATAAACTTCTTAATTGTTGATTATGAAGTTCAGAAATTTCATGCGGCACTAAAACAAAGTTCCAGTTTGGTAAAAGGTTATATAATTTTTTTGCCCATAATTCATCGGCAGGCCATGAAGAACCAAACATGAAAATAGGTTTTGCAGGTAGATAACTTTCAATTTCTTTAATAGCCTCCCAATTTTCACAAATTTCAATTACTCTATCAAAACGTGTATCTCCTGCAAGCGTAATTTTAGAGAGTTCACAGTATGGTTTTAAATTTTCATAACTTTCTTGGTTTTGTACAAATATATGGGTATAACTATTCAATGCTTTTTGGTAGAGCTTCTTCAATACACCTTGAAAAAAAGGACTGTTTTTTCTAAAAATACCACTAATCAAAAGGCAGGGTATCTTTTTTTTTCTTATAGCAAATAAAAAATTTAACCAAAATTCATATTTAATGAAAATAGCCATTTTAGGCTGAACGATATCTAAAAAATCGTTTGCATTTTGGGGGGTATCTGAAGGCAAATAAGTGATAAAATCTACGAGAGCATAATTTTTACATAGCTCGTATCCCGATGGAGAAAAAAAAGTTACCAAGATATTTTGATGAGGATATTGGTTTTTTAGCCATTGAATAATCGGTTTGGCTTGTTCAAATTCACCAGAAGATGCGGCATGAAACCAAATAGCTTGATGAACTTTCTGTTGTTGAGTTTTTAGTATTTCTCTCCATTGTTTTCTTCCTTGTTTCCATAAATAAGCTTTTTTTATCCATAATGACGCTAAATATACCCCCAAACCATATATCCTGACTCCAAGATTATAAAGCAATTGAAGCATTAAATTAATTCAATAGAACGTATAAAAGAATATTGGTTCCCATTTGAAACGCTTTTTGACGCACTTCCTCAGGATCCTTATGGACTTCGGGGTCCTCCCAACCATCTCCTAAATCGCATTCATAAGTTACTAAACAAAGAATACGACCTTCATGGATTATCCCAAACAATTGGGCAGGCTTTCCATCATGTTCATGGATTTTAGGTAGACCTCTCGGAAAACTAAATTGTTGATGAAAAATTGGATGTTGAGGCGATATTTCTGTTAATTCATATTCCGGAAAAATTTTTTTTATTTCTCTTTTGATGTAAGGGAACATACCGTAGTTATCATCCGCTAATAGCACTCCCCCCGCTAACAGGTACTTCCGTAGATTTTCAACCTCTTTAGGATGAAATAATACATTTCCATGCCCCGTCATATAAACCAATGGATATTGAAAGATAGCAGGACTACTCGGCTCAACAATCTCTTCTTCTAAATGAATTAAACCTTTGGTATTTTGTTTAAAAAACTTATAAAAATTAGGCAACGAAGAAGGATTAGCGTACCAATCTCCTCCACCATCATATTTTAATTTGCCAACCTTAAAACTATAAGAAAAATTTTGGGAGTAGACGTATCCGCATAATATCATACCCCCAAAAAATAAAAGAAAAACTTTCATGTTACAAAATTATGATTTATTTAGAAACAAAAAACAAGGATTTCCCTCATCACTAAAAACTGCATGGGGAATAATTTTCAAACCTTGTATTTAATTTCCTGTATTTTCAGGCAACATTACTTGGTATCCTGTTAACGATTTAATGATAACAGGATAAGAATAACTCAACTTTAAGGTATTAATCCCTTCATGAACCTTTATTCTTTCTAATAATTTCCCTTCAAGTGAATAGATTTCTAATGTTTCGGAATGACAGTCACAATTCACAAAGTCTACAAAGGGATTAGGATAGCAATCAAAATTTTTTAAATTTTTAGGAGAAGTTAAAGAAGTGGTATTAGAGTAATAACGCCATAATTCAAAGCCATTCGCTGGGTTGTAATTAGCTTTAAAGAATAAACCAAAAGGAGTTGAAGTAAAGAAAAAAGGAAAATAAAGTAAATTAAATGGATTTAGGGCAGTAAAGGGTTGGATTTGAGTTGTACCACTAGCTGTTCCATCAGATTTAAAAAGTTGATAGTTTTCATTATTTACAGGACCTATATCCGCAATGAAATAGAGTTCGTTATTGTGGATAGTGAAAGAATTTGGGAAACTACCCGCTCCTGGGTTAGTATTGATATTTTTGAAAAGAGTAGTGCCGTTAGTAGTGCCATCAGAAATCCATAATTCTCTACCATTCAGTGCATCTTCTGCTGTAAAAAATAATTTATTATTGAAAAGAAAGAAATTATCAGGGAATGAGGCTCCCATAGGTTTAATATCTTTGAGCAGTACAGTTTCAGAGCCATTGGTTTTCCATAATTCGTTATTGCCACTCATATTTTCTGCTTGAAATACAACGATACTATCCGCCAAAAATAAATTGACGGGATAAGAACCATCAGAACCAGGGAAAATATCTTTTAATAATTGAGTGCCAGCAGTGGTACCATCCGTTTTCCATAATTCTTGACCATTTGT
>CALLNY010000017.1 GCA_938005475.1 uncultured Bacteroidia bacterium
TAACTTCTAATACATCCTACTACGTAGAAGCAATTCAAGGTAACTGCACTTCCGCAAGAGTAACCGTAACCGCAAATGTCGTAAACCTTGATTATCCGGATATCACAAAGCAAGTATGCGTAGATAGTGTATTATCTTTAAGCGTTCCTAATATAACGGGCTCTGTTGTGAATTGGTATGATAAAGATGGTAACATTTTACAAACGGGGGATTCTTTAATCCTTAATATTTCCCAAGCTGATACTTTATATTTCTTTGAATATGTAGTAGGAAATTGTACTTCTAATCGAGTAGCTTATTCGGTTCAATTTTATCGTAATCCTATTGCTTCTTTTGTAACCCATCCTGAGAAAGATACTCCAACGGATATACAAAATTCAACTTTTACATTTATGAATAATTCTCAAAATGGAGTAAAATATGTATGGTATTTTGGAGATGGGGATAGTTTAGTTACGAATTCTAACGAACCAATAACACACAATTATGGAGTAGGTGAGTACAATGCATCCCTTTGTGTATATAATGCATTAAATTGTGTAGATTGTTATCAATATGGTAAAATTATAGTTATTGAAGATTTTGTGGTGTTTATACCGAATGTATTTACACCCAATGGAGATGGCATCAATGATAAGTTTGAGTACGTATTAAAAGGCATAAAATCAGCGGAAATACAGATATATGACCGATGGGGCGTAGCTATCTACTTTAATGAGAATATGAGTAGTTTTTGGGACGGTAATAAAAATGGAAAGCCTTGCCCTGAAGGCGTATACACTTATGTTCTTAAAATGGTTCGAAATAATGGAAAAGAAATAAGAAGAATGGGAAGTATTACTTTGTTACGATAGGTAGCATTACACTGAAAATAAAAAAGAGGGTTATCCTAAGTAGGTAACCCTCAATTATTATTTTATTAATGATGGTTTATTTAAATAGTTTCTTAAAAACCTTTTCGTTTAATGTATAGGGATATTTTTTTTCCAGGCTATCTAACCAATTTTTTTCTAGTTCGGATTGATATTTAGAGATACATTCAGATTTAGCTTCTGCAAATGATTTAGGACCTGGGTTAGCGAATTCAACGATATAGGTAAGTACGTAAATACCATTTTCTTCACGGATAGGTGTAGTAGAACCAGCTTGGTAATTAAATAAAGCAGAAATATTAGGGGAGGCATCTTTTTCAAAAGTGGATTCATTAATTCGGAAGTCCCCTTCTTTAATGGTAGTTTGTGCCAAGCTATCTACTTCTTGAATTTTTTTACCTGATTTAATTAAATTTTCTATGAACTCAAGGGATTCTTTGTTCTTGCAACGGTATTCTTTGAACTTGACGCGTTCTTTTGTCCATTGGAATTGTTCTTTATTTTTATCGTAGAAAGCTTTTAAGCCGATAGTGTCTTCCATAGATTTTCTCCATACTTCTCTTTCTGTTAAAGCAAATAATAAAATGCCATCTCTATATTCTTGGTATAATCTTCTATAATCTTCATATTTAAGGGGTAATTGCGTTTCTTCGTAGTCTAATAATGCTTTATGGATGAATTGTTTCATTTCAGCTTTAGCTAATTCTATTTTATCACCTCTTGGAATTCTACGAATGGTATTAAGATAAACAATAAAATCATAAACTTTGTAATCTTTTTGGTCATTTTTATTTTTGATAGAAAAAATTACGAGGTCTTTAATTTCTTTGGGTAGGGAGTCTGCTTTATAAGCGGGTATCATATAATCTTCTTTTAAAGCATTATAGAAGGTATTCAAGTTATTTTCATTAGTGGTAAATTGATAATCTTTTTTGAGTTTCTCGATGAGTTTTTCTTCGGATAGTTTGGCTCTACCATCTCTTGATACTTTATTCTTAATTTCGTTTTTAGCTTCTTCAAAAGGTTTAACAGGAGTTACATCAGTAATTTTGAGGATATGATATCCATAAGCGGTTTTAAAAGGTTTAGAAAATTCTCCATTTTTGAGGCTATGTTTAACTTCTTGCATTTCTTTGAGTAGGAATCCTGTACCTAAATCACCACCTTTTTTGGAGGTCATGGGGTCATCAGAATAAACAGAGGCTAATTTTTCAAAGCTTTCTCCTTTTTTCAAGGCTTCGTATACTTCGTTAATACGATTTAGTGCTTGGATGGAGTCTTTTGCGGTGTACTGTTCACCATAACGAACGATGATATGAGCGGCTCTTTTCAGACCTTCATTTTTCTTTTTGTCTTGGACCCAGACTAAATGGTAACCAAATTGAGTACGAACAGGCATCGATACTTGCCCAACAGGAGTAGTAAAAGCCGCTTCTTCAAAAGGATAGACCATATCAAAAGCGGTAAAATATCCTAACTCTCCTTCGTTCATTTGTGCGGAAGGGTCTTCAGAGTGTTTTTTTGCCATCTCATGGAAAGATTTCTTTTGATTGACAATGCTATCTCGAATAGCCAAAATTTTTTGGTAAGCTTTTAAAGTATCCGCAGGACTTTCAGACAAAATCTTAATGAGAATATGAGAAGCTTTTACTTCCTGCAAAGAGCGGTCGTAAGCCTCCTTAATCATTTTGTCGAGCAATTCTCTATCTACTAAGTAGGGTTGAGCTAATTGTTTTGCGTAAGTTTGCATTTCCTGCTGGAACCCTTCTGTTTTATCTATGCCTGCATCTTCTGCCGCCATCACTTTTCTACGAAAAATTATAAATAAATTCAGGTAATCTCTATATTGATTTTCTGAATGAGTTTTGGCTTTCTCCCAACCACCATTATTTTTTTGATAAATGTACTCAAAATCGGATTTACTTACGGTTTTTCCATTAGAAAACTTGATGAGTATAGGACTATTGCCCTGATTTTTTGAGCTTTTCTGAGCGTAATTCGCTTGTAAAATAGAAAGCGTAATACTCAAAATAGTAAAAAACCTTTTGTTCATACTGTTTTATTTTTTAAGCCGCAAAGATAGAAATTTTTATTTATGAGTTTGCTAGAAAATTTTACTGAATGTCAACTAGAAAACTGCTTAGTTAGTAGAAGAGTGTAATGAATATTATCCAATCACTGTTGTTTTTGTATAATTTTCAATAAAAGTGTATTAAATTCTTTGGGATGAGTTTCCATGGGGCAGTGTCCTGCATTTTTCAGGATATATAAAGGGACATCGGGATACTTTTTTTTCCAATTAAGAGCATTTTGAAGGGGTATCCAGGTATCCGTTTCGCCCCAGATTAAAAACATTTTATTTTGGACTTTTGCGTAATCAAGCGAGAAAGTGGAATAAGAGGAGACTGTTGCTAAAATACCTTTTGCGGCATTGGTTACCATGAAGGGCTTTAAATATCCTGATACAGCTTCCTCTTCGGGTGTTTGCCCATAAGCAGACGCCAATATTTGCTTGAATTTTTCAGGTTTAGTAAAATACCTTTGCAATAGGATTTCTGATATTCTTTGTATAAAAATTGTGTTTACAAGGAAACGATTTATAGCATTAACTCTGGGATTAACAAAAAGACCATCAACACAAACAAGGGATAAAGTTTTTTCGGGTTGTAATTGCCCCATGGTAAGGATCACAGAGGCTCCCATGGAGTGTCCGACTAAATTCCATGGTTCGTTCGGAGCAACCTTTTGGGTTAGTTCCCAAGCTAATTTTGCACGATTTTCTGAAGAATGATTCCAATCCAATTTTCTTTCACTCAAACCAAAACAAGGTAAATCTATGCAAACGACTTGATAACCGTTTTGGGTTAAGGTATCTATATTTTTTCTCCATGAGAAAGTAGAGCCTGCAAAACCATGAATCATTAAAATATTTCCTTTTTTGGGGATATTCGGTTCAAAAATACGGTAATGAACATATACGTTATTAAATTGTTCAATAATAGAATTAGGAAAACGTAAAGAAGGTTCAGAGTAATGGGGAGTAGGCTTCAGTGGAATTAGAAAAGGTAAAGCGAATATCATTCCCATCAGCCCTAATGAAAAGAAACTAATCCATTTAAGAATTTTTTTTAATAATTTCACAGCTAGTTAACTGTATTTTTTGATAATTTCTGTAGGAATTACTTGATTATGATAATTCATAAAGTGCTTAAAGCCATCATATCCCATATATTTGATAAGGATTTCAGGTTTTGTTTGTGTTAAATCAACCAGTATAAGCCCGTCAAGGACATCATTAAAATCAGGATCTACGTTGAAAGCAATGATTTTTCCACCTAAATTAAGATATTGTTTGATGAGAACAGGAATTTTTGCTCCTGAATATTCAATATCGTTCATTAGGTCTTGCACATCTTTCAAATCTTTGATAGAAAAGGAATGATAGAATTTATCACTTTTTAAATATTTGAATTTTTTTCTGGGCTCTACAAATCCTTCAAGGTCTTTAAGGCTATTATTTTCTTTTAGATAGTAAACCATTAAATCTTTGGACACTGCATTAAAATCATTAGAAATAGAAACGGGTCCGAAGAGGTTTTTATATTGAGGATTTTTAGCGACAAAATGCCCTATGCCCATCCATAAAAGCATAAGCGGAGCAAAAGTTTTTTGGTATTCTTTCACAACAAAAGACCTTCCCATTTCTAATGCGGGATTAATTTCTTTGAATAGGTTTTTTTTCATTCTGAATAAAGAATAAGTGTAAAGCCCTGCAATACCTTGCTGGTTGAGAATTTTATCGGCTTGCCCGATTCGGTAAGCTCCGACTAGTTTTTGTTTATTTTTATCCCATATACATAAATGCAGGTAATATTCATCATAACTATCTAAATCAATGGACTTTCCGCTCCCCTCCCCCACTTCACGAAAGGTAATTTCACGTTGTCTTCCAATTTCTCGCATGAGCATAGGCGCTTCGTGAAACTCAAAACAATATACCTCAAAGTTTTGGTAATCTAATAGTTTTCGGTGTTGTATATTTTCTATATCTTTAATAATTAAGGAGTTATCAATATCTTGTAAAATAGGTTCATGATTTTCTGCAGATTTAAGAAGGAAGGATTTTATAACGTTAAAACTAAATTTTTGAAATTTATATCTACCTGCAAGTAAATAAGTCTTGCCATATAAGTATTGGATGAGTGATTCTGGGTCTTTATATTCAGCTATTTTTTCAGGGGATATAGGTTTGCCAATTTGATAATGTATTTTTTTTACGGAAGGCCTAACAAGAGTATTGATGAGCATAGCAGTTTGGAGTTTAGGATGAATAGAGGCAGCGAGTTGAAATATCCAATTATTTTTTCCGTGAAAATATAAAGGCACAACGGTGGGCTGAGTTTTTTGAATTAATTTAGCAATGGTAGGAGACCAGGGCTTCTCCATAATTTTTTTTTGTTTCCATTTAAAAGATGCTACTTCGCCAGAAGGAAATACCCCTAATAACCCTCCTTTTTTTAGCCATGTTATAGCTTCTTTAATAGGTCCTATGTTGTTCTGCGTAGAAGTTGGGTTTTCAAAAGGGTCCACTCCAATAAGCTTATCACTTACTTCAGGAATACTTTTCAATAAGTAATTAGCCATAATCCGATAATCTTCACGAACTTGCGATAAAAAGATGACCATAAACAAAGCATCTAAACCACCAAATGGATGATTACTAACCACCACCATAGGACCCTCAATAGATTTCAATAATTCAATGTCTTTTGAGTGGATACTAAAATCCACCTTCATGAGTTCCAGTACTTTTTGAGCAAATAAATGAGGCGGTTGAATATCTTGACATAAATAGTACTTTTCGTTAATTTTGTCTATACCTAATGCATATTCAACAAAAGGCTTGATAGGTACAAAACTGTACTTTGCTAAGGGGTTGGTAAAAATTTGGTTAATGTCAACAAGTTTACGCTTCATTTATTGATTAAGGAGATAAAACTTATCTTCTGCTCCTAATAAACCTATCTAATTCTTCAATAGAAGATTCAAAACTAAATGCCTGATTAACAATGTAATAATTACCTAAATCGTAGGTAAAGCCATAAGCATATTTAGCAAATTCTAACCGAGAACTTTCAAAACTGAATAATTCCATAATTTCTTTTACGTCTTTTGATAGCAAACAGTTCGATGAGATTACTTGTTTTGCGATAGCTAATTTGCTACTTTCAAAATCGCTACTCTGAATAGTTCTTTTGATATCGTTGAAAGCGGCATCAGAAATGGGATAAGGACAACCTATAGGTCCATTATAACCTGGCAAAGGATTAGGTTGAGGTTGTGTGTTCGGATTGGGATTAGGATTTGTAGAAGTATTTTGATTTCCACCAATATTGATGTTAATTTGTGGATTGATAACCGTTTGATTAGTGGGTGTGGGATTGGGATTATTGTAGTTAGGATTAGGCTGATTTACAATAGGATTATTTTGTACAGGATTTGTAGAAACGGGAACCATATTATAAAGCCTTAACACATATTCATTACGGTTATTTTTTTTAAGGTTATAATAAGATTCCGTGTTGCTCTCAAGAAAAACATTGGACTTTACCGCAACCGTATAACCATTTTTTTGAACTATCTGAATCATCAATTTATTAAGACCTGGTGCTAATCCGTCGACGCGAACTTGCGTTTGGGGATTAGAATTTATGAGTTCACCATTCACGGCTAAAGTAAAAGGCTCCATGTTATCACTTCCAATAATTAAATTGGAATATTGAGCTTGCAAATTGAGTTGCAAAAAGAAAAATGTTAATATGCAAAAATTTCTCGTAATCATAAAATACGCCTTTAAATCAAGGACAAAGTTAATTGTAATTTTTTTTAAAAAGAAATTTTTCAGTCTACGGGATCATTCCCACAACCTCCCCAAGGATTGCATCTTAAAATACGCTTGAATGCTTTCCAGGAACCCATAAAAATACCGTATTTTTGTATAGCTTCTATTGCATATTGAGAACAGGTAGGCGTATAACGACAACTGTTCGGTAACAATGGCGAAATAACTCCCTGATAAAACCTAATGATTAGAATGAGAAGAGTTTTCATGATTAAATTGTTGATATAATTCTAAAGGGACTATATTCAATGATTTAGGAGGGATAGGTTGGGGCTTTACCCAAGTTATATCTTGATTTATCCATATATAAAAAAGCCCAATTGCTAAAACTAATATGAATATCAAAATCTCTATGAAACTAAAAATATTCCATAGGTTATTATTCAGAAGGATTTCTTGGTCAAAAAAAGTATAAACCCAGGGAAAAATGAGAATAAGTTCAACATCAAAAATCAAAAAAATCAATCCCATAACATAGAAACGAATGTTAAATTGACTCCAAGCATTGCCGATAGGGTCTTCACCACACTCATAATTCGTATTTTTCTCGGGATTAGGTCTATGAGGTCTTAATAACCATGAGGTAAATAATCCCAAAATAATAAAAATAGAACCCATAAGAAAGTAAAGAATAGCTTTTCCCAATTCTGTGATTTCCGTCATGGTTTTAG
Organism: uncultured Bacteroidia bacterium; assembly: GCA_938005475.1. Lineage (GTDB taxonomy): Bacteria > Bacteroidota > Bacteroidia > J057 > CALLMJ01 > CALLMJ01. Next base: position 7,446 of record CALLNY010000017.1, read on the forward strand.
AATTTGAAATTGACCAGCATATTGAAATTGACAAACTTGATGAGGATTGAGGGAGTCCAAACTTGTTGAAAATATTATTGGAATGCTCTCTTTATGTGGAGAATTAATTATAGGGATAAAAGCAATAGTATCCATCGATTTCCAATTAAAAAGAACACTATCCTTTTCAATAACTACGAAAGTATTAATGGCTTGAAGGTGAGGTGCAATTTTTTGCATTTTTTTGATAGGGATATATGCAATGCACTCAGGATTCTTATTACGATTCCAATCAATACCATTTAAAGCCACTTTAAAACCTTTTCCTAGTACCCTTCTTGCAAAAATTACATTTTGGTCCTGCCAATTTGGGTGTTGATGGAACCAATGTATTGCATAATAGAAAATGGCTGCGAGCATTAAGCTTAATAATAAGATGACCCATGCAGTTCTTACTTTCATAGGGTTTGATTTAAGATTTTTCCCGATTCAAGATAAGACATAATCTGTTCATCGGTCAAGGATTTTTGAAGCATTTCAAGATGTTTAGTGTGATGGGTATCAGAACCTAAAAAATCAACTAATTTATTTTTTAATAAAAATTTAGCTATATTTTTTGGTTTTTCAGTATAATAACCGGACAAAGAATTTAAGTTCAGTTGAAAATATAATCCTTGTTCTTTGAGTTCAAAATACTTTTCTTTAACATTCCATAGATATAAATACCTTTCAGGATGAGCAAGAACAGGTTTAAAGCCTTTCATTTGGATATCAAAAATGATTGCTTGAAATCTATCAGGTTTTATATGATGGAAGGTTTCTATGAGGACAAATTTTTGTTTACCAAAGGATAACAAACCTTTATTCAGATGATTAGAGAACCCTTCGTCCAACATATATTCAGCAGCAAAATCGATGTTGAAAGAAATTTGTTTAGAGATTAGATAGTTCTGTAGGGATTCAAAATTTCGTTGAATGATATCAGGAGTATTGGGAAAATTAACATTGATATGAGGGGTTGTAATAAGTTTTTGAAATCCTAAATGTAATAACTCAAGGATCAAGATTTCACTTTCTTCTAAGTTTTGAGCGCCATCATCTATTCCAGGAATAAGATGAGAATGCAAGTCCGTTTTTAGTAATTCCACAGTATTTTTAATATTAACATCTTTTTTAAAAAATGTTTTAAGAAAATTAAACATAAAATCTAGAATTAAAATATTTTTTTATTTTTTCAAAGATAGATAATCTTTTATTTTCAACATAATAACCTGTAGTATAACCATAACCGTATCCGTATCCATAACCATATCCATATCTAGTAGTATTGGGTTCGAGATAATTGATAACTAAATATAAATTTTTAAGTTGATGCTCATGAATAAGAATCTCTGCATTTTTTAAAAAGTTTTTATCGGATTTATTCGCTCTAAATACATATAAGGCTAAGTTAGATAATTTAAGAATAGGGAGAGTATCTGTAACAAGTCCAATAGGAGCGGTATCACAAACAATTATATCGTAAGATTTCTTTAATTTTTCTAATAGGTCAGAGAATTCTTTGGAGTTAAGTAATTCTGATGGATTAGGTGGTAAAGGTCCCGATGTGATAATGTCTAAATTTGGATATCCAGAAAACTGAATAATATCTTGATAGTCTAAATTAGGGTTTACTAGTAAGTTAGAGATACCTTGGTCATTAGGAAGATTAAAAGCTAGATGTAATCTGGGTTTTCGTAAATCTAAATCTAGCAGAATAATCTTTTTTTCTAAAAGAGACAAAACTCCAGCAGTATTAACCGATATAAAAGTTTTTCCTTCTCCAGAAGAAGTAGAGGTTATAGAAAGGACAGGTTTCTCTATATTGGCAAAGGAAAACATAATATTGGCTCGCAATGTTCTGAAACATTCCGTAAGATGTGAACGAGGATTAGTAATTACTTGCATACTAGCAATTTCGAATATTCGGTCTGATTTTATTATCGTACCTAAAATAGAAATATCGGTAACAGATTCTACTTCCTCTCTTGAAGTTAAGGTTCTATCGGTAATAAATTTTAAAAGAATAAAACTTATTCCAATAGCCAACCCCAGGAAACAAACAATAGCATAAATTTGTATGGGTTTTGGGGACATTGGTTCTCTTGGCAAATTAGGTTTATTGATAATACGGCTATTGGAAACAATAGAAGCTTTTTCAATAGAAGTTTCCATTCTTTTATCAAGTAATGAATAATAAATTTTTTCATTAAGTTCAAAAGGTTTTTTGACCGTTGCAAAATCTCTTTCTAAAGAGGGAATACTAGATAAGTTAATGTTAGCTTCCAAAGATTTTTGTTTAATATAGGCTACCTTTTCTTGATTTTTCATTTTAGCATTTTCAACACTTTCTAATAAAACTTTTTTTGATTCAGAGATTTGATCGTTAATTTTTTGAATTAGCGGGCTATTGATGGTATGTTTCTTTAGCAATATAGATTTTTGGACAAGCAGTTGATTTAATTGATTGATATTTTGCACTAAAATAGGATCCACTAACCCTTCCATGTTGGGAGCAAAAACAATATCTTTATCCTGAGGATTAATTTTCAATTCTACATATTTTTCTAAATCATTTAATGTTTTATTGGAAAGACTAATATTAGATAGTTCATTCTCATACTGAGAGAGGGTTGTAACAATATTTTGTTTTTTTGATTGCATTACAGGAACTTCATAAGTTCTTTCAAAAGACTCTAAATCCGTTTCCGTTTTTTTTAATTTCTTCGCAAAATCGCTTATTAAGGTATCTATAAATTGAATTTTCTGGTCTAATGAACGTTTCTTGATATCCAATTCATCTTCAAGATAAACCTTGAGTAATTCTTTCAAAAAATCATAAGCTCTTTCTGGTATTACATCCGTAACAGTAATTTGAAATATTCCTGTTTTATAAGGTGCTATATTGATAATATTTTTGTAATAAATATAGGCTTCATCAATAGATTGAACATAAACATAAATAATTCCATCAAAAAAATTTCCTTTTTTACTTATTAAAATATCAGAACCTTTGTAATTCATTAACTTATCAAAAAAACCTACCACTGTATCTTGCTGATTTATCCATATGAAAAATTCATTTTCGTTAATAGGTTTTATATTGATAAGATTATCATATAACTTAAAGTTAGTACTATCATAACGAAAAATAATGGGGGAGTTTTTATAGAACTCTGTTTTACCTATTGCCCCTTTTGTAAGGTATTTTGTATCTAGTTTTAATGAGGTTATTACTTTATTTACAATTTCATTGGACTTAATAACTTCTATTTGTGCGTCAAATTCTTCACCTAATAACTCTAATGGCTTCTGACTCATCGTGAATTCTGATTGCAAGTCTATTTTTAGTAAGGCTTGCGACTGAAATTTGTATTCTGTATATCTTAAATAAAGATAGCCCAGTAACGTGAAAAATAAAGTAGAAACGATAGGAATATAAAAGAATTTTGTAAAAAATTTTATAAGCCTTTGTATCTCAAAATTTTGAGTATTTTTATCCATTATTAACGAATTCGTTGAATCCTATTATAAAGCAATATTAAACCTCCTAATGAAGATAAAATAGAAGTAAGTTGTAACCATGGCAATACATTTCTTGAAAATAATGCTAATAGTTTAGGCCTCATATAAATAATATCTCCATTTTGAACAATTAACTCTTCAGATTTTAATATATTTTGTTTTGTTAAATCTACCCAAATGATTTTGGGTTTTTTAAAATCTCCTCGTATGATTTTTAATCTATCTATTTTCGCAAAATTATTAACACCACCTGCAAGTCCTATTACTTCCATTAAATGCATTCTTTCATGAGGTAAAGAAATGGCTCCCGTTTTATTAAACTCTCCAAAAACATATACCTTCATAGATTTGTTAATTACATTAATTTTGGGGTCTACATAAAAAAGTGAGTATTTCTTTTCTAGTGTATCTATAAGTTCATAAATTGTATACCCTTCAACTTTGACCTTCCCAATCAAGGGTAACAAAATCTCTCCCTTATTATTTACAAAATATTCTTTAGTAACTGATGCCACATCTTCTGTTGAAGGTTGATTAATATATTCAATCAATAGATTATCTCCTACTTTAATTTTAGGGAGGTAATAAGAAGTATCTTTGGTAGCAGGGTATCTTGTAATACTTTTACCTTCCATTTTAAGCGATCTATATAAATCCTTTTCGTTATCCGTTTGTAGAAGCATCATCTTATTACAACCTATTAAAAAAATCAAGAAAGTAAACGCTTTTATGACGATTTTGAGATAAAACTTCATTTTTTAAAAAAACTTTTTACATATTGAATTAACTTGATGACATTTTCTCGAGGAGCATCAGGGTAAAGTCCATGGCCTAAATTAACAATATGATTTTCAGGAATAATCTCCAATAAATGATTAACTTTTTGAATTAAGATATTTTGCGGAGCATATAACAAGCAAGGGTCAAGATTTCCTTGTGTAGTTTTTGAAATTTGTTTTTTTGCAATATCAATGGGGATATTCCAATCCAAACTAATTGCATTGCATTTTAATTGATTTAAATTTTCAAGCGAGAAGTTTGCGCCTTTCGCAAAAACAATGATGGGTACTTCTGTAATAGCATCACAGATTTTCGCTATATAGGGTAAAGACCAGCTATCGAAGTCTTCTTTTGATAGTATTCCAGCCCAGGTATCAAATATTTGTATAACATCAACTCCTTTTTCAATTTGCCCTTTCAAGTAAAGGATAGTTGCTTGAGTAATAAGTTCCAAAAATTCATGAGCAAATTCAGGATTTAAATATAATAATCTTTTGGCGTGGGAGAAAGTTTTGGAACCAGAACCTTCTGTACAATATGCAAAGATTGTCCATGGGGCACCACAGAACCCGATAAGAGGTACTCTACCTTGCAGTTTGTGTTTCGTAATGGCAATAGCTTCCAGAGTATAGCGTAGATTAGATTGATATACGTCTGGCAGATAAAGATTTTTAAGGCTATCCCAATCTCGAACAGGGTTGGGAAAAAGAGGTCCTTTTTTTTCTTCCATCAAATAAGGGCAGTTCATGGATTCTGGTACTACAAGAATATCTGAAAAGATAATAGCGGCGTCTACGTCCAGAATGTCTACTGGTTGCAAAGTAACTTCTGCGGCTTTTTCAGGATTTTCCAGTAATCCTTTAAAACTTCCTACTTCTTCTCTAACCTTTCTATATTCAACTAAAAACCTGCCCGCCTGCCTCATTAGCCATATAGGATATCTTGGAGTAGCTTGCTGGTACAGAGTTTTAAGTAAAAGATCGTTTTGTAATGTTTGCATGAGAGAAATTCCTTGCAAAATTATTTATTTTTTTGATACACGGAATAGTAATTTTTGTATTTTTGTGATGTTAGAGAGACATGCAACAATCTATGGAACCATCAGAAGCAGGTCATTTTCAGAAGTATCATATTGCATCTTCTTTATTAGCGGTTACTCAGGAAGCTCCCTTAAAAATAAAAAAAGAAAAAAAAATCATCAGAGTAGGTATTCCACGCGAGTCTTCGTCTCAGGAAAGAAGAGTACCTTTAACTCCTGCAGTAGTTAGAGTATTAGTAAATAATGGCGCAGAGGTTTACGTAGAACATGATGCGGGTTTGGATGCTGGATTTTTAGATAAAAACTACGCTGATGCAGGGGCTTTTATAGCTTATTCCAAACTGGAAGTTTTTGAAAAAGCGGATATTGTCGTCAAAATTGAAAGACCTAATTATCAGGAAATTGAATATCTTAGGAATCGTCAGATTTTGATTTCTGCGTTACATTTGGGAAGTCTAACATCGGAATTTTTGAAAGCTATTATACAAAAAAATATCACTGCAATAGGCTACGAATTCTTGAGGGGTGAAGATGGTAGTATTCCGATTATGCAAATGATGTCCGAGATTGCAGGAATCAATGCAATTCATATTGCCGCAGAATTGATGACAGCAAACAAAGGAGGAAAGGGCATGCTATTAGGAGGAGTAACGGGCGTTCCACCTTCCGTTGTAACTATTATCGGAGCAGGAACAGTAGGTTTAAATGCTGCACGATCAGCCCTTGCACTCGGCGCAACCGTAAAAGTATTAGATGAAGAAGTCTATAAATTAAGAAGATTGGAAGAAAAATTAGGCGTAAAAATTTATACAGCCGTTGCTCAACCCCAATTCATAAAAGAAGCAGTTTTATCTTCTGATGTGATAATTGGTGCTATTTATAGACCTGGGCAGAAGACCCCTTGTATGGTCTCTGAGGAATTGATAGCGCAAATGAAAGAAGGTTCCATTGCTATTGATATCGCTATTGACCAAGGTGGTTGCTTTGAAACCTCTAAACCTACTACACATGAAAATCCGGTTTTTGTAAAACATGGTGTCATTCACTATTGTGTCCCTAACATTGCTTCTCGGGTCCCCCATACAGGATCTATTGCTTTAAGTAATATTCTAGGTAACATTATTCTAAAAATCATTAACTTCGGTGGTATCGGCGTGCTTCAACATTCTACTACTATCAAAAATGGTATCTACACGCATCATAAACATATCACTAATAAATATCTCGCTAAAATCTTTGGTATGGATTACATTGATATCAACTTGCTTCATGCATCCAATTTTTAATTTATGGCTTTTCTTCGTAAACTATGGAACCAAATCTCGCAACAATGGAAAAATATTTTTTTACAAAAATTTTCTAATAATGTCCTTAAACTTCCCCAATGGAACACGTTCTTTATCTCTAATAAATTCTTGGATACCCTCTATGAAACTCATTCTTTGAACGTCGAAAATTATCAAATCCATGAACTATCAGGGCTTATTATGACCCCTAATCTTAAAGTCTTAAATCTCAATAAAAACCATCTTACTTCCCTCGAAAATATTCAAAATGTCTCATCTCTCACACATCTTACAGTATCTAAAAACTCTCTGAAAGATATTTATCCACTTTTTAAGTTATCTAAACTGGAAATCCTTGATATTTCCTTTAATAATATTGCCTATCTTTTCCCATTATTTCGATCTCCAATTAAAGAATTATATGTGAGCCATAATAAAATTCAAATATTGGAAGGTTTCTCTACCCAAAAACTTGAAATCCTGGATGCCTCATTTAATAAAATTCATGAGTTAGACCTAACTAACTGGGAAAAAATTCCACGAGAAATTTGGTTGTCCAATAATCAAATTCAAAAAATCTATGGTTTCCCTACACGTATTAATGCCCCACTCGAATTATTAGATTTATCTTACAATCCTATAACAAAAAAAGATATTCCTAATGAAATGACTCAAGAGCTAATTATAGAGGGAATTTTATGAACTAAATCTATCTAATAAAAGTATAATAAATATACAATTCGGTTAAGCCTTTCGTGTAGTAATTGGTTTTGTTCTATCAATTGTTTTACTAGCTCTTCATTGGTTTATACGGTATAAGTTTCAAAGTTTACACCAATAGGTCCTATATTATGATTATGAAAAGTTATGGTATCAGGCAAAAAATCTTGGATTGGAACATCTAATTTATCACATATCTTAACTAACTGATTGATATCTATGGTAGTTTCCCCTCGCTCTAATCTACCATAAGCAGATACACTCATATCCAACAAATCTTGATGGCTAGAAATAGAACAACAAAATACGAAAATCAGTTTTTTAAAACCCATTCAAAGCCGCAACAGACAAGCGATGGGGGCTATGCGATTGCTGGAAGTATCAGTTCCTTTGGAGAAGGAGATTGGACCTTGAGACCATTGATGGAGAAAATGTCTTTAATAAAATAACTACCTACTCTTTTACTTGTGGAACGGTAAATTATACTGAAGAGAAAACTAAAAAAATGGCGTTGGATTTTTTTAGAAAACGGAAAAGTTAAAGGTGAACGAACATACTTTAAAAAAATTTAGTTACCTAATGTTCGCATTACTATTAACAACCTCCCGTATGACAACCAAAAGTAATGTAGGAGCTTTCCGTGAAAACGAAGGTAATATTTACACTTATGCCAAAGGCAAACAAGCTTGGATATTTTGGGGGCTTTTATCAGTAGTGTAACCCTATCAAAACAAATAAATATTTTTTTATTTTTGCCTCATGTTGAGAATTATTGTTTTCTTATTCATTCTTCGCTTCCATCTTAATGCACAACACCATTTTTTTATTGATTTTACACAAGTTAGCTATGACCAAGTTACCGTAAAAGCAGAAATAAACTCGCAATACCATGATAGTATAGATTTCCATTTCCCCAAGACCATCCCCGGAACTTATGATATTTTGAACTATGGTAAATATATTGAAGAATTTAATGCGCTTGGAAAAGATTTACAAAATCTAAAACATAAAAAGATTAACTACAATACCTACCGAATCTACCAACCCCAGAACCTGCATCTAATCGTTTATAAAGTCAATGATACTTTTGATACGCTTGTAACAGAAAATAATATCTTTAAACCTGCTGGTACCAATATCAATGCTTACCGAAACTTTATAATCAATGGTGGGGGATTTATTGGTTTTTTTGATAATGAAGAAAATCAACCTTTCACCCTCACCCTTACTATTCCCGATTCCCTTGACACTTTTTCAGCCCACCCAAAACAAACTCTACCTTCTAAAAAAGATAAAATGTTTCGTTTTAATTATAAAAGTTACCATGATTTCATTGATAACCCTATCATGATTTGTCCCCCCGATACTGCCCAGTTTCACATCCAAAATACCAAGGTAACAATAACATGCTTTCATGAAAAAGGAATCAAAGTTGCGCATGATACTAAACTACAACTAGAAAAATCTTTAAAAGCCATTGGTAATTTCTTACCACAACTCCCTGTTGACCAATACGTCTTCTTGATTTACTTAAAAGACTTTGAACCACAAGTATCTATTTTAAATTCTAAAGGTAAATTTTTTAAAAAAATTAAAGTTCTTTTTCAATTATCAGGCATGAGTTTCGGTGCTTTAGAGCACGGAAAATCTTCGGTCTACTATTTATTTGATGATGGAAATAAAAGTTTTATAAAAGAACTACAAAGCGTGGCTATCCACGAATTTTTGCATATCCTTACTCCCTTAAACCTACACACTGAACATGTAGGCAATTTTAATTATATCAATCCCATCTTTTCAAAACATCTATGGCTTTACGAAGGCTCTACGGAATATCATGCTGGATTGGTCCAAATTCAAAATCATTTGCTATCCATTGAAGAATATTTTGAGAAATATATTCAAGAAAAGCTCCTCAATGCTAAAAAATTCCCAATTCGTAAAATGACTTTTGCGCAAATGAGTCAAAATGTAATGCTACCCAAATATCAAAAAGAGTATTATCAAGTTTATGAACTGGGAGCTCTTCTAGCTATGTATTTGGATATCGAAATTATTCATTTAACTGATGGTCAAAAAACTTTAAAAACAGTAATTTTAGAACTCTTAAATAAATATGGATTAAATCAAAATATACCCGAAGAAAAACTTATAGCGGAATTCGTTAATATAGTTCACCCTGACCTACAAAAATTTTTTGATAATTATATACTTGGAAACCAATATCCAAATTTCGAGGAGCAACTTAAAAAAGTGGGAATTATATACCAAAGAGTTAACTTTCCGAGTATACCAGTAGTTATAATTGATGGTGAGATTGTCAAAATTCAAGACAAAGCCTATAAAGTATTTCAAATTGGAGACCATGTAACTCGCCAAATGTTAGACGACGCCTGTTATGATGCAGAAGGAAATTTACTTTCAGATGGTATAATAACCCACGTAGAAGTCATTCGAAACGGACAAAAACAAGTGATTCATTTTCCCGTAAGAACAAAAATGGGAGAGTACCAATTTGTGAAAAATCCAAATGCTTCTCAAAAAGAGGTTCAACGAAGGAAAATCTGGATTGGTCAATAATTTTTTTAGCTATATCTTTAAAAAGCCAAACGAATAATCCTGTATTTTTGCATAATAGATGCCTTCTACGATCAACCGATTTAGGTTTCATCTCAAAAAATGGTTATTTCAGTTCTTGAAATGGCTCTTTATGCTATTTTTTGCTTTTATTTCTTTCTTTGTTATTCTTTTATTTGCTTTACAATTTGATGCCGTTCAAAACATCGTTCTACCCCATATTACAAAGTTTGTCTCCCAAAAACTCAAAACCAAAGTTGAAATCGAAAGCGTTTCTATCGCTTTAATGGATAAAATCGTACTAAATAAAGTAGTACTCTACGATCATAACAACACCCCTATGATTATTGCTGACGAAGTATACGTAGGAATTATCTCGCTCGATTTCTATGAAATGATTTTTCCTATACACTACGAAAATAAAATAGGCGCCCGTATGATAGAACTACACAACGCAGAACTACATATCTACAATAAGAACGGTAAAGTAAATATTGAAGAAGTTTTTAGTGATGAGGATAACGATACCCCTTCACGACGAGATTTATTTATTGATTTTCCTCACATCTATTTATATGACTTTTATTTTTCTTTTGTTGATTCTTCTGCCCCTGAACATGAAAGACTTTATATCCCCAACCATTGGAACTACCAAAACTTACACCTCAAAAATACTCAACTCATTGGTAGTTTTTATTATCATAAACGTGACCAGATGCTTATCCATGTAAATCATTTAACTACCCAAGAAGTTAATACCCAAATGGTTATTGATAGTCTCTCAGGGGAAATTAAAGTAAAATTTCCAAATCCCAATTATCCTGATACTATTCCCTATTTTCAATTTACAAACATGTTCGCAAAGCTTAAAGATAGCCGTCTAGATTTTGATGCCTTGATTTGGAATGACCGTTTCTCTACGCTCTTTAAACCCATAAACCCCAAAGATTACCGCTTAAATTTTAGACCCTCTTACGTGACTTTCAAAGATATTTCTTGTTTTATTCCCAAAGATACTATCCCCCTAAAAGGTAGAGTAGATTTAGAAGGTAAAATCAAAATGAATTTAACAACCATCAAAGGAAATGACTTATTTTTATCTTACAATAAAAGAACACTGCTTAATGCAGACGTAAGAATTGATAACTTCACCGATGCAGTTAATATTTTTATTCAAGCCAAACTGAAAAATAGTACTTTATATGCCGCTGATATAGATACTTTATTGACTACCGTTGTTTTACCTCAACAAATTGCTAATATCGGCGTTCTCACTATCAACGGTAAGTTTACTGGTTCCCCGAGAGATTTTGTAGCTGACGCAACTTTTGAAGGTCCCATCGGTAATTTTGTGACCGACATCAACATGAAAATCAGTGACAACAATATTACTTACTCAGGAAAACTTGATACTTACCACCTCAACTTAGATAAAATTATGGGATTTCATGATACTATAGCTCCTGCTCTTAATTTCAGTGGTAAAATAAATGGAAAAAATTTTGATATTGCTACAATAGATACCCGCGCAGAATTTATCATTCATAACTCTCCAATCTTTAAAAATCCAGTAGACTCTGTGAAAGCAAATGTAACATTTAATCAAAAAATCTTGAAAGGGCATCTGAACCTCTTAGATAAAGAAGCACAAGCTACTGTCGATATCGCTTTTGATTTTAACGCTATCCCTATTTACAACATCTACGGTAATCTCCAAAACTTAGACTTACAACATTTTAACTTTTCCAATGAACCCCTATCCCTATCGAGTTTCTTGGATATAAAACTTCAAGGGAATTCCTTAGATAACATGAAAGGTTTTGCAAGACTGTATAAAACAAACTTAGTAAATACCCATAAAAATCATGAACTTTTTATTGATGATGCCGAAATCATAATCCAAAAACCTCAAAACATAAAAAATATTAGCATTTCTTCCAATTTATTTAATGCAGAAGTTTCTACAAACTTTCCGTATAAAGATTTTCCTAATTTAGGTATGGAAATTGTAAAAGAACTAAAATTATATTTCAAAAACCAAAAAGATAGCCTTCAGTGGTATTACGAAAACAAAAAAGTAATTTACACCGATAAAATAATAAAACTAAAAACAGAAATCTTAAACATTCAGCCTTTGTTTGAATTTATAAACCAACCCATTTTTGTTGCCAATAATAGCTTATTAGAAGTTTCTTTGGATTATTTTCAAAGTTTACAAGGCTATTTGAGTTTTCAATCCGATTCAATCTCTTATAAAAAAATTAAAATTTTTAAACCCAATATCGTTACCCGTATTCAAAAAAATCAGTATGCTAACGATTGGGATATGAATGTTTCCTGTAAATTAGATTCCCTAAAATCAGGAACCTTTAAACTATCCAATTTAACTTTTTTACCGCTTATTAAAGGTAATCAGTTTGGATTTGACTTAATGCTGGAACAAAAACAAGAAAATTTACATAATAAAATTCATTGGATTGCAAAAGGAATGATTGATACTCTTTCTTATTTAGTCTTTGACCACCAAAACTCTCAAACCCAACTCGGTGAAACACATTGGTTTTTTAACCCCGAAAATAAAATCGTTTTCAATGGAGATTACTTTGCTATTGATAACCTTCAAATTAATCATCAAGAGGAATTTTTAAACCTTACAGGAGAAATTTCTAATGAAAAAAATCGTATTACTTTGAGAATAAATGATTTAGCAATTCAAACCGTTCATAAAGTCTATCCTATTCATTCTCAATTAAAAGGAAATATAGATGCTAAAATTGTTGTACAGAAACCATTCCAAGAACCTCTCGCTAATATCAATGGGCAAATCGAAAACCTAATCTTCTATGGCGTAGACTACGGAAAACTATCTATCCTCTCCAACTGGGCTGAAAATACGAATGCTATAAGCTTAAATTTAGGGCTTATTCAAAAAACTGATACAATACTAGGCTTAATTGGTTTTTACAACCCATTAGACAAAGTCTCCCCTTTAATTTTTCATTTATCTTCTTCTAATCTCAACCTAAAATTAGTAGAACCTTTCATAAGAGATTACGTATATGGACTTAATGGTGATATCACTTTAGATAACCTTTCTATCAATGGCGATATCGATAAACCTAAAATTTTTGGATTAGCTAAATTTACCAACGCGTCCGTTGGAATTAAATATCTTAAAACCGTATTTACTATTTCCAATAAAGGTGTAATTCGTTTCAATCAAAGTAATTTAACTTTACATGACGTTGAAATTAAAGATAGTAAAGGAAAAACAGCATTAGTCAATGGTTTTCTGAATTATAACAAAATCTCAGAGATCCAATATAAATTTCTGTTTACGAATATCAATAATTTTCTTGTATTAAATACTCAAAAACAAGATAATCAACTATTCTACGGAAAGGCAATTGTAAAAAAAGGTTGGTTAGAGATTGTAGGTAATACAGAAGTTACTACCATCAATGCAGACCTTACTACGGATGCAGGTACTGTCATACATATTCCTATCAATTATTACCTGAAAGGCTCTCGTTTAGACTATGTCTATTTTAAAGGAAAGAGTAATGAAAAAATAAAAAAACGAATTAAAATAGCAGGCATTCAATTAAATATGAATATTGAAGCAACGCCTGAGGCAGATATGTTTATTATTTTTGATGAAAAAGCCGGGGATATTATTCAGGGGAACGGCTTCGGTAATATTACATTAAATATCACGCCCGATGGTGAATTTTTTATGTTCGGAAAGTATACAATCCAAAAAGGAGATTATCTATTTACTACTCAAAACGTTATTAACAAAAAGTTCTTGTTAGAAGAGGGCGGAACCATTGCTTGGTCAGGAGACCCCTATGAAGCCTCTATTGATATAAGAGCTTTGTACAAGGTGAACGCCAGTTTATCTTCTTTAGATACAACGCTCAAAAACTCGGCAAGAGTGCAAGTACAAGTCCTTATGCTTCTGAAAGGTTCTCTACTTAATCCCGAAATCCATTTAAGTTTAATTATGCCTACCTTGACCCAAAATGAAGCGGTAACCATCGTTCAACAATTTAGAAACATAGAAAATGACCCCCAAGAACTTAACCGACAAATCTTCTCTTTACTGATGTTTGGACGTTTTGCGCCTCCTAATACCTTCTTCGGAGAAGGTGCCGGGAGCTCAGGAGTCACCTCCTCGTTATCTGAACTCCTCTCCAATCAACTCAATTCATGGCTAAATCAATCCTTAAAAGAAGACTTCGGCATTACTTTATCTTCTAATCGCTTTGATGATGTTACCGTACTCGTGCAAGCTAAACTATTCAATAATAAAGTTACGGTCAGTAGAGACGGCGCTATCATGAATACTAATCAAAGAGATTTAACCGTAGGTAATATCTCTATCCATATTAAGCTTTTACCTTCCGACAAAAAATCTCAAACTCGTGAAAATCCAGGACAACTGGCTATTGAAATATTTAACCGAGAAAACTTAGGCTTCGCTAATACCTTACTTTCTACTAATCGCGGTGCAGGTATCTTCTTTAAAAAAGATTTTGATAAACTCATTGATTTACTGCAACTTGGCAAAAATAACAAAAATAAAAAAAGTAGATAGTTACCAAATAGAAAACAAAGATTACGGAGTGGTCTAAGATGAGCATTGAGTAGTAACGTACTGATATAATCCACTAACCCAAGCGTAGCGAATATATCAAAACGATTTCGGTTCAACAAAACTGATTGTTGAAAATTTGGACAGGCTCACTAACCGTAGCGTTTCTAATAACTATTCAATCACTTTACATTAAATTTTTTTAGATAGATAGTTTTCATGGTAGCTTCATATTGTGCTTTATTAAATTTTTCGGGGTCAAAATGAAAAACTTTATAGCGAGCATGAGTAGTATCTTTACTCAAAAAAGGGTGGTAACTAATTTTATGATATTCTAGTGCCTGGTTTGGAAGTTTATCCCAAGGGATAGGATTATTCACTGTGGGTTTGTAAATACCTCTAAAATTAAAAATTAGGTTTTCTTTACCGGGAGCAGAAACTTGAAAATGAACAAATTCTTTATTGGAATACAATGTAAAATTGCCAAGAGAGTCAGTATAGGTATTAGCGGCGATATCCCACCACTCTGTCCAACCTCTTATTACAGCACCTTCAATAGGATTTTGAGTTTCTGCTTCAAGTACTCTCCCTTTAATGACTATATTATGGTACCCCAACATATTGTAATAATTGACCCATTTTTCAGGGGTTTTGGGTTTCGGTTGATAATTTAATAAATTTTTGACTTCCAAAGCCGCAGGTTTTAAACTTCCTTGAATGATAAAATTACCATTTTGAGTTTTGGTAATCCCTTGATGATTGATAAGTGCAGTATAATCATGTTCATAATTTCCCCATTTTACTTCCTGAAATTGCCACCAACCAAAGCCAATACAACCCTTGTCTCGGGCATATTGAAAGGCATCTACCATGAATTGCCGTTGCTCTTCGTAAGTAATGGAATCATTATCTGCAGGAAGTGAAGTTTCACCAATCATAACAGGTTTAGAGATATAATCACAGTACCAAGATACCTCATTCGGATACCTTAAAGGATGATAAGTGTGAATTTGTACGAAATCAACAGGTAAAATAGAAGGGTCCCATTCAAATACCTCAATAGGCTCCGCAAAACCTATTGTAAATAAGTGATAGGGAGCATGCGTTCGTACCATTTCATTCCACTCTGCTACTATTCGGTAGGCATCTTCTTTCTCACGATTTTTTTGGTTAGCTGGCTTATTTTCATTATCAAAATACAAAGGCTCATTAAAAAAATCAAAAGCAAAAATAGCTGGTTGGTCTTTAAAATATTGAAGCAATTGAATAGTATATTTTTTTAGTTCAGCATTATCAATGGGGGGTTCTAATAAAAACATCACTTTGAGCCCTAATGAATCAGCTAAATTAATGAATTCATTTGCACAATTCAAAAGAATGTGTTCATTTCCTTGTAAAGGGATTTCCTGTTTGCCTTGCTCATCATAACAAGTAATTTGTTGATTCTCCTGAAAGCGATTTAAACCTACTCTATATACGAAACGAATACTATTAAAACCTAGCTCTTTGATGAGAGTTAAATGCCCTTTTAAGACATGATAGACGCTATCAGGTGTGTTCCCCTCCCAAAGAGAAGGATCGTCGTATTCTTGTGCAGGACTAAGCACATATTCATTATGAATTTTTCTTATGCAAGCTACATAGTTTAACATCAAAGGAAAAAAAGTGTCTTTCTTATACACAAATTGCCCATTCTGGATTTGAACATAGTAATCATTAGGTATGGGACCACGAATTACAATCTTTTTTACGTTTTTATTACAACTCAAAATGAAAATTATCAAAAATAAAGTGTAGATACAGTTAAACATAACCGCAAAAATAGTAATAGTTTGAAAATAATAATGAATATCTAGTGTGCTGATTTCGGGAATTTGGTAAGTAGGAATTATCCATTCTGAGTAACGTTCATGAATAGCTATGCTATTAGCCTAACGGATATTAGGATAAGTTGAATTTAGGACATGATGTAAAGCTTTCCATTTTTCCATTTCCGCCTGTCCATTTATTAAAACCTTTCTTAGAAAATACTTTCCATGGCTCCGAATAGTTAGGGGGTTACCTGCCACGCCCCATAACAAATCAGGTTCATTCCAAGCCTCTAAAATGATATTATTATCAGAAATACCGCTGTCTTTCATAAATTTTACTAAGTCCCTGACGAAACTCCCGTAACTTTTATCAATATCCGCAGGATAATTAGTTAATTTATCTACTTTTGCCCATTCCGTACCTCCATAATTATCCCCACCCCATAAACGCTCTTTAACCCAGATTTGCACAATAACCGTAATATCTTGTTTTGCACATAATTCCAAAAAAGTTTTATAGCGTTGAATATTAGATAAAATAAACAAGATTTTTATATATTTCATTAAGCTGTTATTCAAAAATATTGATAAACAAAGAGATACGAAGATATACGTAATTATCCACGATGTGAAAAAATTTGATGAGCTTTTGCTCTACTTTGAGAGTGAGCTTGAAGATTATTTCCAGCATTATACTTTTAATGGTAAACCCCGTAAAAATAAGTACACTCCCAAAGCACAAGACCAGTTACCCACTGCTGGCGATAAACTTTTCTTTATTTTGTATTATCTAAAAAATAATCCTACTACCCAAGAAGCTTTAGCTTATACTTTTGATTTGCCCCAAGATATGTGCAATAAATGGATACAATTACTCGCTAAAATCTTATCAAAAGCCCTAAAATCATACCAACCAGAACAAAATCCACATCGTTTAGTTAATCAACTCAATGAAAATGAAGAATATACGGTAGATGGTACAGAACGTTTGGTGCAAAGAGACCATTACGTTCAAGAAGAGTATTTCAGTGGAAAAAAAAAGCACATACAGTAAAAAATCTTATGATAGAAGATAAGCATAGACGGGTAACTTACCTATCTAGTACGGTTGAGGGAAAGATTATTAGAGGAAATACGAATCAATAAACGCATAAAATTGCGGGGGGATTTAGGTTTTTATGGTTATCAACGCCCTTTTATTACTGTACAAACGCCTGAAAAAAGCCGAAAGGAAAAGCATTAACAGAAGAACAAAAGTATGAAAATCAAAAGCATAATGCTTACGAGTAAAAAATGAACATGTTTTTGCTCATTTAAAATCCCTCAGGGTAGTTAAAGATAGAATTCGAAATTATAAATTCAGGTTTAAACATCTGGTAATTCTTATTGCAGCTCAACTCCACAATTTTAAATTATCTATAGTTCGACTATGCTCACTAACCTTAAATCAATTCGTTATATAGTTGTTCATAAACTCTAATATTTTTTAATATTTTGGATTAGGAAGATTAACGAAAAGGATTTTTAAGTTTTTGTTTAGCTTTTTCTTCTGCTTCACGTTTTAGGCGCTCTGCCTCTTCTTTGGCTTTCTGTTCAGCTTCACGTTTTTTCTTTTCAGCTTCTTGTTTTAGACGCTCTGCTTCTTCTTTAGCTCTTCTTTCCGCTTCTGCTTTTTGTTTTTCTGCCTCTTGCTTCAAACGTTCCGCTTCTGCTTTAGCTTTCTCTTCTGCTTCTCTTTTCAAGCGTTCTGTTTCGGCTTTGGCTTTCTCTTCCGCCTCTTTCTTTAAGTCTTCAATTTTTTGTTTACCCTCTTCTTTTAATTGATTTTTTAAATTGTTATCAGTAGAAGCTCCAACAGGGGTAATATTAGGATTAGATATAGTCCCTGTAACTTTTAAATCAACTTTTAAATTTTGAGGTGTAGATAGGGATTTATTAGTCCATTGATTGAGATGTTGCACCACCATTTCTCCTGCTTTGCCCGTAGGAATAGTTAATTTAAGCAAATAATCTAAGCTTTGGTCAAGCCCGTTAGAACCTGATATATTCATTTGATTCTCTCCTAACTTCACATCAAAAGGTTCTACACTTAAACGACCATTTTGAATTTTGAACTTAATTTTTTGGTTTTTTATTGTAATTTCGTTATTATTAAGTTTAGTAATTTGGTTAATTTTAGAAACAAAATCCAAATTTTTGGCGGCTAAATCAATAATTTCTGCAACGCCATAACAATTTAGAGTAGCCAAATCAGGCATCATGTCTTGTTTTAGGAATGATTGATAAGCAAAATTAGCATTCATAAGCCCCTCTACTTTTTCTGCAATAGGCACAAAAGTTTTAATCATCGTAAAAGATTTGAAGGCTTCAGAAATTTTAAATTCTTGAAAACTCATGTTGACTTTTACTTCTGGTTTTTTAATATCTCGGGAGTTATAACTCATAGAACTTTTGAATTTACCACCAAGCATATCAAAATCTGCATTTTCTACGGTGAGAATTTTATCTTTTATAATGACTTTCCCCTTAAAGTTTTTTAGGTTGTAAGTATCATAAAACAGTTCCTGAATACTTGCGGTAAGAGTAAAATCAATATTTTCGGGGATTTCTATGGGTTCAAGAGTAGTTGGCTCGGTAGCTTGTTGCTCAGGTGTAACAGTAGATTCGGTCATCCACTCATTAGTATTAAATTGAGAACTATTAAATGTAAAATTACCTTTAATTTTTTCTCCTTTTAAAACATAAAGCATATAATTAGAAAGACCTCCATTTATCTCAATTGGTGAGGAACCTAATATTCCTTGATAAACAGGAATTTGAATTTCTTTAGGGGTAAATATCATTGTTGCGTTCTTAATTTCCACTTTGGGCATATCCGTTGTTTCATAGACCAAATTAGAAATGTTGATTTTACCGGTAGTAGGGACTTTATCGTATCTTCCTGCTATGATATCGGATTGTACTCCCTGAGTTTTAAAGTCCTGAATATCCAAAGTTCCAGATATTTTCATACCCTCAATAGGATAGATTTTCATCAATTTACTTAGATCTAGATTTCCTTTGATATCAGCAGAAAATTTGGGATTATCTAAATTTTCTACGAACAGATGTCCATCAATAGGTTGTTTATCCAATTCTGCATGAAAATTAGAAACAGTAACTTTTGTATCTTTATAATCTCCTGTGGGATTAACCATATTAGCCTCAAAATTGAAATTTTCAATGGAGGCAGGGAAATCTGCGGATTTGATATAGCCATATTTCAATGCCATATCAGCCTGCATTTGAGGTAAAGAAGTTTTAGAATATTTTCCGTTTATTTTAGCGTTACAAGTAAAATTACCTTTAAGTTCTGTTTTTTCAATAGGGTAAAATTGGGATATTTTACCTAAATCTAACTTGGCTTTGATTTCACTATTAATGGTAATGACTTCGATTCCTTTTGAAATCCATTCAATGTCTATAGGATTACCTCCTAAATCGGCTTTAAAAGGTTTTAATGATAGCTGTGTATCATCTAAATTCCCAGTAGAATTATTTACTTTTAAATCAACAAAAATATTCTGTGCGGGTAGTGGCAAATCAGGATATTGAAATTTACCGTTATCAATTTTAAGATTTAAACCAAATGCGGGATACTGATTATCTTGATAAATTCCTTTAACAAAACCATTTAAAGCTAATTTTCCATCAGCTTTCACATTTTTAAAATCTTGAGTATAGATACCCGGAACCAACGAAAGAATACTTTTAAAATCCGTTTTGAAGGTTTCATATTGGATATCCATTTCTATATTATTTTCGTTGAGTTTTACAAAACCATTAAATTTTAAACCCAAATCATTAATATTAAACTCATTTTGTTTAAAAGTATATTTTTGGTTTTTATTATCTAATTGCAGGTCTATTTTAGCACGAATGGTTTTTTTATTTAAGTATGGAGTACCTGCGTACTGAAAAGTAAGTTTTTCGATTTCTGTTCTTGTTGAGAAATCTATGAGATCATCCATTAAGTTACCAGAACCTTTGTGGTTAAGATTTATTATTTCACAATACAACGGAGTTTGCTTATCATGGTAAACTATATTACCATTTTGAATAGAATAACTCTTTAAATTCAGCGTAAATGACTTTGAGGTATCCTGTTTTTCTTCTAGGAGCACAGAATCAGGTTTTACAATATCCCAGTTGGCTTTTCCATCTCTTAAAACTTTAAGATGAATATTAGGGTCTTTAAGATATAAAGCTAAAATCTCTAATTTATCCCCTTTAAATACAGACATTAAATTCAAGGTAATTGAAAATTGTTTTAATGATATTAGTGTATCTTTTGCGAATTGATATTTACCAACAACCTGTAAATCATTCAAATAAAAAGAAAAGTTCGGGAAAGAACGAATTAAAGATAAATCAAAACTTTTATATTCTACAACTGCCAAAAGTCGCTTATTGATTTCTTCCTTAATTTTGGCATTAATTTTATCCATAAAAAAATAAGGTATAGCAATCAAAATTGCCAAAAAACTTACAGAGATTACCGCTAAAATTTTCAGAATTCTTTTCTTTTTCATTTTTTTTATATACTGCAAATATATTATGGAATTTAGAAATTACTATTTAAAAATTTATCTTCGTTTTTAAACGTTCAACCATGAATTTTATTTTATTAAACCACATGAGCAAGTGCTAAAGTAGCAAATTCTTGGAACAATTTATCTTCAGGATCTATTTGATAATTTTCAATTACAGATTGTTGAATTAACTTTTTAGCGATTTCTAAATCGTTTATTTCTGCAATTTGCTCACAAAAGTTTTTTAACGCTTCAATATCTCCTTTAAATAATTTTTGGGAATACTGAAACTGCTTATTAAGCGGGATTTTTTTAATTTTAATTTCCTTCGCTGTGGGCTTTGAAGTTAATGCCTGCGAGACATTTACAGCAGGTATTTTTTCTTCTTGTTTTTTTATTGGGTTCAATTCTTCTACTTTTTTTTCTTTAGGCATTTGAATAGATCTAACAGTCGCTAAAACTTCTTTTTCAAGCCTATTCATAGATTCACCAATTAAAGCTTTAAATTTTTGGCTTCTATAATTGTCAAAAGATATTTCTGAAAAACGTTCAAAGTTAAGTACGGTTTTATGATACAGATCTTGAAATTGTTCTTTAGAAATTTTTTCTAAATGATGATTTTTTGCGTAAAGCAAAATAGACTGTAATATAAAATCAAAATCATAAAAATAGGGTAAATATTCTGAAATTAAGGAAGTTGATACTTCATTTTTGTTTACGAAAAAAAAGCCAAAAAAAGAACTTAGAGGATCATTAAGTAATTTAATAACATTATAAACCGCTCTATCTAATAAGATTTTAAAGTCTTTTTGCTCAACTTGAATGTGGTTTGATAAAACATTAACAAATTCTTCAAGTGCAACTTTAACTTCTTGAGCTTGAAAGTTAAAATAAGGATGCTTTATTTTTTGGATTTGAGCCTTCCAATCTGTATAAATTTGAAAAAGAATAAAGCGATTAACTTGCTCATAATGACAAAATTGGGCAATCTGGCTTCCATTCAAGTAAGCTTGATATTTTACTTTTGAAAATAAATCATTAGAAACTTGCTCTGTGGTCAGAGAGATTTGATTTTCTGTAAACATAATTACTGCAAAGGTAAACAATTTTGATTATAATAACAAAAACATTACGCAGCAATCTGCTTATTTAAATGTAGTAAAGATAAGAATATAAGAAATTAGATGAGGTTATAAGTTATTTTTTTTAGATTTGGTTGATATGATTTTTAATTAATTTTGTGTTATTAAGGAAAAAAAGAAAGAGCTAAGGGGCGGCGACCTACTCTCCCACCGATTAAGGCAGTACCATTGGCGACGT
>CALLNY010000018.1 GCA_938005475.1 uncultured Bacteroidia bacterium
AATAACCTATCTACTACACCTTGTTGCGTTGCGGTTTTAATTACTTCGTAGAATTTGCGGATATAACCTTGCTTGGAAACGCTGTCTATGAATTCGTTTTTGCTACGGTATAAAATATCATTGGTGAAATGGTCGTATTCATCGAAAAGAATATAAATGGGGATATCTTTGGGGTAGTAATCAAAAAAACGTTTCATTTTTTCTTCCGCATCTACAGCTTCTCGGAGGTATATTTGTAAATCTTTGCTAAAAATGTTGTCGTATCTTACCCCAAAATTATCCAAAGAAGATTGAACCGAAAAATTAAACCCTTGTTTAGTACTTTCTCGAGTAGAGGCATCAATGCCGCTGAAATCAAATTTAAGGATACGGAAAGCATTTCGTAGAGGAGTAGGATTTTGACCGATGTAGTATTTACCAAAAAGTTTGTCAAATTTATGTTTTTGGTTGATGTCGTAGTAGTATTCTAAAACGGAGAGCCAAAGACTTTTCCCAAAACGACGAGGACGTAAGAAGGAGACAAATTTCTCTTTTTCTAACTTTTCAATAAATTGTGTTTTATCTACGTAAATAAAATCTTGTGTAATCAGTTGCTCAAAATTACTGACACCAAAAGGAAATAAAACAGTTCTCATAATACAAAGATAAAGAAATTTACATTTTCACTTCCTCCACATACAATTTGTTCCTTCACCGCTACCACCGTGCTTGTAATGCTTTATCACTTTCATAATAATAAAAGTTGTGGTTTTACATCATATTGTACTTTTTATACTCATGAATTAAACAATCTTTTTTCTAATTTTGTAGTTTGAAAAAAGATGTCTATTCATAAAGTACAAGCCAAAAGAGTAACTACTCATACTTTGCAGGAGATGAAAAATGTGGGGGAAAAAATAACAATGCTCACAGCTTATGATTATTCTTTTGCTAGAATTATAGATGATGCGGGGATTGATGTGATATTAGTAGGGGATTCAGCATCGAATGTAATGCACGGTCATGAGACCACACTTCCTATTACGTTACAACAAATGATAGATCACGGAGCGGCAGTAGTAAAAGCATGTAAAAGAGCATTAGTGGTAGTAGATATGCCTTTTGGTACCTATCAAGGGGATTCGTTAAATGCTCTTCAAAGTTCCATTCGAATTATGAAAGAAACAGGGGCTCATGCTGTAAAAATGGAAGGCGGAGAATTTATACTTGAATCTGTTTCAAGAATAGTAAACGCGGGCATTCCGGTCATGGGGCATTTAGGGCTTATGCCCCAGTCTATTTATAAATACGGAACCTATGTAGTAAGAGCAAAAGAAGAATTAGAAGCAGAGCAATTGAAAAAAGATGCAATCAAACTACAAGAAGCAGGTTGTTTTGCGATTGTGTTAGAAAAAATACCTGCTAAATTAGCAAAGGAAGTATCTATGATGCTACATATTCCCGTGATTGGGATAGGCGCGGGTAATGGCTGTGACGGGCAAGTACTTGTAACGCAAGATATGTTAGGTATCTTAAAAGATTTTAGTCCTCGCTTTTTAAGGCGTTATGCTAATCTATACGAAGTCATGAAAAAAGCTTTTGAACAATACGCAGTAGATGTTAAAACAGGAGATTTCCCTAATGAAAAGGAATCTTACTAACTTTTAAATGGAAGTTCAATATTTACAGGTTTATCCTAAACATTGGAATACTTATGCTTTAATTGATAGTGGTAACTTTGAAAAATTAGAGCAATTTGGGAATTATGTTCTAAGAAGACCAGAGCCCCAAGCATTATGGTCTCCATTTTTATCGGAAAAAGAATGGAACAAAAAAAATATTGTTCTCTTTGAACCTACCTCTTCCCATTCAGGTAATTGGATAGGTATTAAAACTGATAATTGGCTTCTGAAATATCAAACTCAAACTTATAAGCTTCAATTCCAACTAACTTTCACTAAATTTAAACACATTGGTATCTTCCCCGAACAAGCTGAAAACTGGGACTATATTTATGAGAAAGTAACTAAACTTAAAGAGGGAAGAGTTCTAAATCTTTTTGCTTATACAGGTGGAGCTACCTTAGCTGCCGCAATAGCCAATCAACAAGTTCAAGTAACTCATTTAGATGCTGTCAAGCAAGTGGTAAACTGGGCAAAACAAAACGCAAAAATCAATCATTTGCAAAATATACGTTGGATTATAGATGACGCTTTAAGCTTCGTCAAAAGGGAAATTCGCAGAGGAAACCTTTATGAAGGAATTATTATGGACCCTCCCGCTTTCGGGCACGGACCTAATGGCGAACTATGGAAATTGGAAGAACATCTTAATAATCTCATTTTTCTAATTTCCAAAATCTTAAACCCTAAAAACTTTTTTTTCGTAATAAACACCTATTCCTTAAACTTCTCTCCTATCCTACTAGAAAATCTTATCAAAATTCATTTCAAGAATTTCCCTATCCCAAAACTTCAAATCGGTGATTTATATTTAAAAGCACTCTCTAATCATAAGTTACCAACAGGTGTTTTTTGTAGATTCTCTAATTTATGATTAACTTACCGAAAATTTGAACGAAAAAAATCCTATTTTTGTAATTAAAATAAAACACAAAAGATGAGAATCAGCGAAAAAATGCAGTTAGCTTTGGTAGAACAAATTCACTTAGAATTACTATCCATTAACCAATACCTAGTAATGGCTTCTTATTTTTTGAAAGATGACCTGAACGGCTTTGCTAATTTTTTTATGGTACAATCTCAAGAAGAAAACTTTCATGCCATGAAACAATTTCAATATTTACATGACGTGGGTGGTAGCATCAGAATCTCCCAAATCCCTGCTCCAATTTCAGATTTTCATTCTATCAAACATGTTTTTGAGATGTCCTTACTACACGAAAGAAAAGTAACACAAGCTATCAGCAATATCATTAAACTATCTCTTGAAGAACAAGACTATGCGACCCATACGTTTTTTCAATGGTTCATTACTGAACAAGTAGAAGAAGAAGCTCTAGTAGAAAATATCATCAAAAAATTAGATATGATTGGTGATAACTCTTCAGCTTTATATCTATTAAATGATGAATTAGCCAAAAGAACTTTTAACCCTAATCCAACAGTATGAAAACTATCCGAATTTGTTTCGTATGGGCTCTCTCATTATTTCAACTTATATTTGCTCAAAACCTCCAACAAGTACCCGGAACTTATGTATACCATGAACACGGTAATGATAATTACCAAATCATAGTAATTGACAAAAATTTAACTTTCTGGTTCTCGGATGGAATAAAACCCTTTACAGCATTAAAAACTATTAAAGCGGATTGGAAAAAAAATCATTTAATGCTTCAGTTCCCGAACTCTAAAGATATATACCATGTAGATTACGAGTTTGAACCGATGCATTCCTTTGAATGGATACTCCCTGATAAAACCATTCAATCTTTTTTTTATAAGGACAAAGAAAGTAATCCCCAAAATATACATTTACCTATTTATATCGAAAAATTAAAAAAACAGGATTTAGAACTTCAAGGAAAATAAATGGAGTTATTTCGCTACGAGTTCATAGTGTTAAAATGGATTGATGTAATTGATATACTCATCATGAGTGTTATCATTTATGAAATACGAGAAGTTTTTAGGAAAAATGTATCTACACAGCTCGTATTTGCGGGATTTTTTTTGTTTATTACTTGGAAATTAGTAGATTTTATTGGCTTAAAGATGCTGAAAACCTTTTTAGATGCATTTGTGGGATTAGGTTCTTTGGCTATTGTAGTAATTTTTGCTCCTGAAATCAGAAAATTGTTAATCAATATTAGCAATCGTTGGTGGATTTATAATCTATTAAGATTAAGGATACAAAGCAAAGATGAAAATCTATTAGATTATCACGCTGTAATAGAAGCAGTTTATGAGATGGCGGCAAATAAAACAGGAGCCACCCTCATAATTAAAGGCTCTAATCCTTTATTCGATATAGAAAAAACAGGAGAACTATTAAACGCAAATCTAACAAAACGGCTATTGATATCTATTTTTAATAAAAATTCTCCTTTACATGATGGTGCAGTTTTGATTAAAGGGAATACTATAACAGCAGTACGCTGTATTTTACCCATTAGTGAAAATGCAACGATACCCCATGAATTTGGATTAAGGCACCGTTCCGCAATGGGAATTACTGAAGTTTCTGATGCTTTGGCTATTGTAGTCTCCGAAGAAAGAGGTAGCGTTTCCGTAGTCCATCATGGAAAAATTTTGACAAATTTAGAAGAAAATGAACTACTTGATATACTTGTAAATTTT
Organism: uncultured Bacteroidia bacterium; assembly: GCA_938005475.1. Taxonomy (GTDB): domain Bacteria; phylum Bacteroidota; class Bacteroidia; order J057; family CALLMJ01; genus CALLMJ01. Next base: position 4,302 of record CALLNY010000018.1, read on the forward strand.
GTAAATCAGATGGCTGTACCTTTTATGCCCGTCAAAAAAATAGCGAAAAAGCAAGACCCACGAATAATCAAATAGTAAAAATATAACTCTGTGATCTGACCAAACTCTTAAGTTCCTTTAAGTTTAGTTGATTCTCCTTCTTATTAGAAGTATAAACAAAATTTTCGGGTAGTTTTTTTCCGTTAGACTGCTGTAAAGAATGAAAATCGGGATAAATAAGGTAATAATCTTCAAATTCTACCCCTGTGTTAGCATCTGTCTCGGTGATAAGATGCTCATGTAGTTTCTCCCCTAATTTCAGACCCGTAATTTCAATGGTTGCATGAGGGGCAATAGCTTTAGCTAATTGAAGAATTTTGAAGGATTTAACCTTAGGAACGTAAATCTCACCACCTTGTGAATTTTCCATAGCAAAAAGTATCCATTTAATACCTTCATCTGCAGTAATAATGAAGCGGGTCGCTTCGGGATGCGTTACAAATAGCTTATCTGCTTTCTTTCTTTGTTCAAAAATCTCAAAAACAGAGCCCCTACTGTTTACTACATTCCCTAAACGAACAACAGAGAAAATCGTATTTTGAGACTCTTTTTGGGCACTAATAAACAATTTATCAGCACAAAATTTTGTAGCACCATATAAATTATGAGGAGAAGCCGCTTTATCACTGGATAAAGCCACAACTTTTTTTACATTGTTCTCAATTGCCGCCCTAATGATATGCTCCGAACCTAATATGTTGGTTTTAATACATTCTAAAGGATTCTCCTCCGCTATATGCACATGTTTTAACGCCGCCAAATGAAATATGATGTCTATTCCCCTACAAACTTGGCGAACCCGCTCGTAGTCTCTGATATCCCCTATACAAAACTTTAAATTAGGATATTGATTTTCAGGATATTCCATGCGCATCTGAAATTGCTTATGCTCGTCACGAGATAATACTGTAATAAAACGACAATGCTGTTTATGAACAAGATAATGCACTAACAATCGTCCAAAAGAGCCTGTCCCCCCCGTGATAAGTATATTACTATTTTGCAACATCAATATGCGTAAGTTATTTCAAATGAAGTGTAGCAGGCAAAATTACAATTTTTTCTTTATGAAAAACAAATATAACTCGCTTTATACCTTAAAATTTAAATTGAGATTTATTTTATTTTTGTTCCGTATGGTTTTTAATACTATTTTTGTCATGAACATGAAATCTTTTATAGAGCAATTTCCTAAGCAGTTGGAAGAAGCCCATGCAAATGCTTCCGAACTACAATTAACGAATAATCATAAAACGATACAACATGTAGCCATATTAGGGCTTGGTGGTTCAGCTTTCGGTGGTGAACTAGTAAAGAATTATTCAGAAAAACTTTTAGAGGTTCCCATTACTATCATTAGAGATTATAATATTCCTAAGTCCATTAATACCAATACATTAGTGATAGCAAGTTCATACTCCGGTAACACTGAAGAAACGCTTTCCGCAGTACAGGAAAGTATTCAAGCAAATGCTTTTATTGTCTGTTTAACCTCGGGTGGTAAATTATTAGAAATTGCAAAAAAACTCCATTTCCCTTATATTTTATTTCCATCAGATTACCCACCAAGAGCCGCCGCAGGCTTCTCCTTCATTTCTAAAATTACTATCCTACATAAACTTGGCTTAATACCTGATTTTAAACAAGATTTTCAAGAAACTGTCCATATTCTTAAACATTTTAACGACCTTGAATTAGCCCATAAAATAAGTCAAAGTTTTTACAACAAAATTCCAGTTATTTACAGTTCTCCTTCTAATGAATCTATTGCTATAAGGTTACGGCAACAAATAGAAGAGAATGCAAAGCAACTGTGCTGGCATCATGTCATCCCAGAAATGAACCATAATGAATTAGTAGGTTGGGAGTTACCTTTGCAAGCACTGCAAAATACTCATGTTTTAATCATTAGAGATCCTAATGACCACCCCAAAATCCAACTCCGTATGGACTTCGTTCAACAAAAATTGGCATCTAAAAATGTATCTGTTACAGAACTTCATTTAATTGGGAACAACAAAATGGCAAAGTTAATTTATGGGCTACATCTTTCAGACTGGGTTTCTTATCAGTTAGCATTACTCAATAACGTAGATCCTTTACCTGTAAAAGTTATCGATGAACTAAAAAATAGCCTAGCGGCTAAATGAATAAAACTTTAAAAATTGGTTGGATTTTTTTAGGAAGTATTGCCTTACTGTATTGGGTCGTAGTATGGGGAACTCAATCCGGCATTTTTCAGGCTAACCATAATCGTTATTTCATTGATTTTGATAATGTTAATGGCTTAAAGATTGCAGACCCCGTCCTGATTAGAGGTTTAGTCGTTGGTAGCGTCACTAACATTGAACTAAACGAAAACTTTTGTAGAGTTGAAATTAAAATCTCCCCTAAATATCTTTTAAAAGACCAAACCCAAGCAGAAATTCAAATCCGCGAACTTTTGTCCGGTAAACAATTAGTTTTATTCCCAAAAGGAGAAAAAATACTACCCAATGAAGCTATCATAAAAGGTAATGCTATCTTTGATTTTTCTTTTGCCCTCTCTAAATTCGGAAAATTAGTCAATTTATTAGAACAACAAAACTGGGATATCCCAAAATTTAGTGTATGGCTCAATAAAATTGATACGATTTTCCATAATCCTAATTTATTACAAATCCCTGATAAACTTTCTCAAACCTTAACCCATTATGACCAAATCGCATTAGCCCTTCAACAAAAACAAATCATTACCAAAATAGATACGCTAACTCAACAAATAAGCTTGCTAATAGCCAATCTTGATAATACTCAAAAAAATTTTGATAACCTTTTAGTTGCCTCTCAATCGCTAATCCCAAAAATGGATACAACTTTTTACAAATTAGATAGTATCCTAATACACTCTAAAAACTTAATATCGCAACTTAATGACAGTTTTGATAAATTAAAAAAACTAGAAACTACTGCACATGCTTTTCTCTTCAAGGAAGATTTTTACAAAGATATCCAAAAAACTTTGTATAATCTCAATCAAACATTAGACCATATACGAGAAAAAAGAATACGAGTTATTGCTAAATTGTGGGGGAAAGAATAAAATACATAGTTATACTACCCGTAGCTCGTAATTATTTAATAAATAATAACTCACGATATTTAGGTAATAACCACATATCATCAGGGATAAGGTTTTCTAAAGCATCTGAACTTTTACGAATAATTTCAAAATAAGGTAAAATCTTTTCTGCTATGTGAATTGCTTTGTCTCTTAAATTTTCTATTGTACTTGTTTCTTGCCATTGTAATTTCATAGCAGTCAAGTTTTTATGGATTTCATTTGTATGATAGTTTATTTCTTTCAGAAGGTCTAATTGAACTTGATATTCATCTTTATGAAAACCAATTGAAATCAAATTTTGGATAGTATCGGATAACAATTTTTGGTATTTAAATGCGGCGGGTAGAACGTATTGATAAATCAGTTCTTCTAAAATTTTAGCTTCAATCTGAATTTTTTTGCAATAGGTTTCGGTTCGGATTTCGTGACGTGCGTGTAATTCATGTTCGGATAGAATCCCCAATTTAGTAAATTCTTCAATAGAATTAGGACTAATGATTGCATCTAATGCTTTGGGGGTTTGGGTAATATTGTTTAGCCCTCTTTTAAGCGCTTCCTGTTTCCATTCTACTGAATAGTTATTTCCTTCAAAGCGTATATTTTTACTTTCGGTAATATATCGTTTTAATATGGTTAAAATAGCAACTTCTTTTTGAGTTCCCTTATCCACTAATTGACATACTTCCTCATGAAAGGTGTTAAGTTGGTTGGCTACGATAGTATTCAAGATAATCATACCGGGAGCACAGTTCGCAGAAGCACCGACAGCTCTAAACTCAAACTTATTACCTGTAAAAGCGAAGGGGGAAGTTCGGTTTCTATCGGTATTGTCCTTCATAATTTCAGGCATTTTTTGAATGCCTAATTTAATTTCTGATTTAAAAACGAATTCAATATTTTCAAGGGAGGCTTTTTCTAGTTGGTTTAGGATGGAGTCTAGGTGGGAACCTAAGAAAACGGAGATGATAGCTGGCGGGGCTTCATTAGCGCCGAGGCGGTGGTCATTTGAGGCAGAGGCGATACTAGAACGTAATAAATCCGCATTTCGGTGTATAGCTTTAATAGTATTAATTAAAAAAATTAAGAACATGAGGTTATCCCGTTGAGTTCTACCAGGACTTAATAAGTTTTTACCTGTATTAGTACTTAAACTCCAGTTATTATGTTTTCCTGACCCATTTACACCTGCAAAAGGTTTTTCATGGAAAAGTACTTTCAGGTGATGTTTTTTGGCAACTTTATCCATGATATCCATCATCAGTAAGTTGTGGTCATTGGCAATATTTAAATTTTCAAAGAGGGGAGCGCATTCATATTGCCCGGGTGCTACCTCATTATGTCTTGTACGGATGGGGATACCTAATTTTAAGCACTCACGTTCTAGTTCCATCATGAAGTTCATCACGCGGTTGGGGATAGTTCCGAAGTAATGGTCTTCTAGTTGTTGCCCACGGGCAGGAGCCGCTCCTATTAAGGTTCTTCCTGTCATCACTAAGTCTGGTCTTGCATAATACAGAGCTTCATCCACTAAAAAATATTCCTGTTCAGGTCCTAACGTAACGTTCACACTTTCAATAGATTTATCCAATAATTGGCATACTTGGGTAGCCGCTTTGTCGATAGCGTGAATAGTACGGAGCAAAGGGGTTTTGTAATCTAAAGTTTCACCTGTATAAGAAATAAACAAAGAAGGGATACATAAAGTAGTTCCAACAATAAAAGCAGGAGAGGTTACGTCCCAAGCCGTATAACCGCGTGCTTCAAAGGTAGAACGTATTCCACCACTAGGAAAAGAGGAAGCATCCGGCTCCTGTTGTACTAAATTAGAACCACTGAATTTATCAATGGGTTTCCCATTTTCTAAATCAAAAAAAGAATCATGCTTTTCAGCGGTTAGTCCAGTTAAAGGTTGGAACCAGTGTGTATAGTGAGTTGCTCCTTTGGAAATCGCCCACGTCTTCATTGCATTCGCTACAATGTTAGCTGTCTCTCGTTTAATTTGACCTGTTTCATGGGAATGTATCATCTCCACTATTTGCTCAGGCAAATAGTGTAACATCACCTCTTTCGTAAATACTAATTCCCCAAAAATTTCAGAAGCTTTGGTTCCTGTAATTTGTAAACTCCAATCTCGTGATTGAATTTTGTCTAATGCTAAATATCTTGGATTATTATTCATTTTTTAATTGACTTCGCAAAAATAAATATACTTTCTCTAAAATGCAATACTTTTTTCGTAAATAGACTTTATTTTTGAGAGTACAATTCTAAAATACCCCCTATTTTTGAGTTGTATAATTTTTATACAACTAATCCGAATGGCTCCCCAACAACTTATACTTTTGGTAAGTCCCCCAAGCAGATATCCAACATAATTGAAAGCCTAATTTGCCCTCTAAAATTCCTAACTTGAAGAAATACATTTTCAGGAAGGTAAATAAAGGACTAAAATATAACGTAAAAAAGTTTGCTTTTTTTTGTTTTTGATGAAGTTGTTCAGCATGAAGCTGGGCATATTTATAAGTTTTTTCTTGATGCTGTGCTTTGGTAGTATACGAATAATGCAATAAATCTCCCTTTAAAAATTGAATAGGCAACTCAAATTTTAGGGTTTCATGCACAAAATCCCCCTCCCAATGAGCATGGTTTTTAGGGAATAATCTTACTTTCTTATCGGGATACCAACCTGCATACCGTATCCATTGCCCACAATAGTTCGTCAGGCGATTAAATTCATAAACACAAAGTGCCTCTGGCGGACAATTCTTGACTTGAATAAGGCTTTTTCGGAGTTCTTCTGAAACTACCTCATCCGCATCTATTGATAAAATCCATTCATATGCCGCTAATTGATTGGCATAGTTCTTCGTCTTACTATATCCCTCCCAACTATGAACAATAAATTTGACTTTTCTATACTGAGATGCAATGGCTTTTGTTCGGTCGGTAGAACCAGAATCCACTATGATAATTTCTTCTACCCAATCATGCAAAGAGTCTAAACATCTTTTTAGGTTAGCTTCCTCATTTAATGTAATAATAACAACACTAATTTTCACGGTTTATACATCAGTTTCTCTAAAATATTTTGAATTTTAGATTTTTCAAGCTGAAGCCCAATAAATACTAACTCTGTACGGAGTTGTTTATTATAAAAGGTATCTCTATCCAATAAATATTGTTTCCCAACAGATTGAAATAATAAAGGACGCTCGAAACCATAAAAATATACCCATCCTTTGATACGATAAATTCTTCCGGATTGAATCTGTAACATCATATTCATCCAGTGTTGAAATTTCAAGATATCTAAAGGCTTATCAAAGGTTACATAAATAGCATTATAAGGATGCTCATTATGCTCATGGGCATGGTGTTGTTCAGTATGGGAATGATTTTCGTGTTGGGAATGAGAATAATCCTCATGAGAATGGTCATAGTGGTGAGAATGGGAATTGTGAATTAAAAGCTCTTGAGTTTGTACTTGGGCATGAGACGTAAAAATCTGTTTTGCATCAGGATTTAAGGCTCTTAAAAGCGATTCTAAATGAATCAATTTTTCAGGTTCTATGACATCTATTTTATTGACAATCAAAACATCAGCAAAAGCTACTTGACGGGCAGGTAAATCGCTATCTTTTAAGCTATCCTCAAAATTTACGGCGTCTACTAAAACGATAACACTACTCAAATGAAATTTTTCTTTAAATTGTGGGAACAACAAAAACGGAGTAGCAACCGATGAAGGTTCCGCAACGCCGGTTGTCTCAATCAATAAATGGTCAAACGAATAATTTACTAACAAATGATTTAAAGTTTTAACCAAATCCTCATTTAAGGTACAACAAATACAGCCTTGATTCATTTCAATAAGCGTATCCGTTTTGGCTTCAATAAGTTGGTTATCAATGCCGACTTCCCCAAATTCGTTTTCTATTAAAGCAAATTTTTTCTCGGGATTTTGTTTTAATATTTGATTGATAAACGTAGTTTTCCCTGCACCTAAAAACCCTGATATTATCGTTACTTGAATAGTTTGAGAATTATTTTTCATTTTATGAACATTTTCAAATCATTCAAACTGATGTAACTTCTTTGAAATCCTATAATTTTACGTTGATAAAAAGATTTTTTTTGTGAAGCAATAGGATTTCTTTGCTTTAATAGTTGCTCGTATGCTTGAAATAGATTTTGGAAGGTTTGCTTTTGTTCTTCTGCATTAGCCCATTGAAAAGATTTAGAAAGATAAAGTTTTAAAATCAACAAGTTAGGATTTCCATCATTCTGTATAGTTTGCAAAAATTGCTCTGAAAATTTTAATGGATTAGGGATAGTCTCATAATTTTGGGGGGCTTCCATAATTAAAAATTTGACCCAATCGGGGACATCAGAAATAATACCATCTACTCCCATATTCTTGACTTTTAAGATAGCTTCAGGGCTATTAACGGTCCAAGGAATAACTTTTAAGTTTTTGGCATGAGCGGATTGTACAAAATCCTCCTTCAAAAAACGGTAATATGGATTAATTCCAACAGGCTCAAATCCTAATTTTTGTATTCTCTTTTCAACCGAACCGGGTCTAATTACTAAAAAATAAAGCGGTAGAGTAGAATCTATTTTATGAATTTCTTTTAATAATTGAGCATCAAAACTTTGTAGCAAAAAACGCTTCTCTATATTGAGATTTTTAACCTTTTTTACAACCAATCGAGCATAAAATGCCCTATCAGGATACCAGTTTTTTTTATGCGGTAAAGATTTAATTTCAATGTTCCAGTACGGTAAAAAGAAACCATTTTCTCTGCAATATTTGTCTACAGTTTGAATGGCTTCTTCCAATGTATGAATATGTGTTTTCACTTTTTTTTGGTATGGATACTTAGGTTGATCTTTAAGTCCCCAAGTAGCTTTTTTACAATCCTCTGCATTCAATTGCAAGATATTTTCCGATGGATACTCAGAAAAAATAGACTTTTTGAAATATGGATCATGATTAATAATCAATTGACTATCCTTTGTACAAATTAAATCTAGTTCTAACCATTTAGCACCTAAAACAATCGCTTGTTGGAATGCTTCTACGGAATTTTCGGGCATCCAATACCTGGTTCCACGGTGCCCATGCACCTCAGGTAAAATAGATTGAGCATACATCTTCCCTAATTGTATAATCCCAACTACTACAATTGCAATTTGAGTTACCTTCATTTCGCAAAGTTAGCAAGTTTTCTAAAATGAGTAATATCATTAAATTTTTAAGAAACTTAATTATCTATCTTCAGAAATTGAGCTTGCCCTCTATATATCTAACTACTCTGTAAAATTTTAGGAAACAGTCCAACTCAAGCTACTCTTTATAAATTTCATAATGACCTTTACAAAAAACTTTACATAGGGTGATAGTTCTTCCCATCAACAAAAAAAATAATAAAACCATCGCAGGTAATACCCTAAAACCTATACTGCAAAGATACTGTAATTAACCTTCCTACACTCGTTTTCATGGCTAATCTTGCATCTTTTAATTGACCTGTTTTTTCGTTCTGCTGGAATTGTACTTTATAAAAAGGTTGTGCTAATATATCCTGAAAAGCAACTTTCATCATAAATTTTTCTTTAAACGTTTTTCCTATTTGAACATCTATCCTATGGCGTGGCAAAATATACAAATTATTAAACTCAACAGGTACACCAATAATTACAATCTGTCTTCCATAACGATTATAAAAAACATCGAAGTTAATATTAGTTTTTGGTTCTTTAAATAGAATTCCTGTATTGACAAGATAAGGGCTTTGTCCCTGTAATGGTCTTTGAGTGTTTCCTGTTCTATCATCTTTTACATTACTATTTTGAAACATTGCATTTCCATACAAATGAAAGTTCTTTAAATAACTATCTATACCTAATTGCTGACGAACTTCTAATTCTATTCCTAGATTATTCGCATAATCTGCATTTTTAAGTGTATAAGTATTCAAATAAACCGTAGCTCCTTGTGCAAGCACTTGTTCTAGAGGTCTATAAATGTATTTCCAGAACAATGTAACAGAAAACATATTCAATTTTCCTGGGAAATACTCATATCGCAAATCAAAACTATTAATTTTAGTAGTATCGCATCAGGATTCCCTTCCCATGAAGTGGAAGTGATAGGATTAAAAAAAGAAAATAACGAAAGTTCTCGCATATTAGGTTTTACGATGGACTGGCAATACGAAAATTTCAATCTATGGTTGGTTTTAAGATTATAATTTGCAATAAAAGAGGGCAAAACATCAAAAATAGAATTATTATGAATAGTTTGAGGATTTTTTGAATTCCATTGGAAATGATTTTTGTAGAAGCAGATTCCATTCTTATGCCTGTATAAAGCTGAAAAGCATCAGAAAACTGATAAGTTGCTTGTAGAAATGGCGCAATATTGACTGTTTTGCCCAGATAAGCATCATGAATTTGGGTATCATCAAAAAAGAAGAAACCGCCAGGTCGTATCAAAGAATGGTCATAGGTAAAATCTTGTCCTTGTGCAAGCAATTCCTGAACATCTATATTAGGGTTTTCTAAGGTAGGAACAATTCCTGTTTTTCTGGAAGCAAAAGTTCTTTTTTGATTAAATAAAAACAAACCACTTTTAAACGTTAAACGATGTTGATCTTTTTTCAAGATTTGATTTTCATAAAATAAATTAGCACCATAAGAGAAATCATTTTGTTTCGAAGAATATATTGTGTAAAAAATCCTATCTTCAGGTACCCAAGAATCTGAAATATAGTATTCACCATTACTATTGATGCTATAATTCACAGGATAAAATCCTGGTTCTTTGAAATTCACCGAATTAGAAAATAAGGTCAACCCTATCTTTTGATTAGTACTGAGTTGATAGAGTGCATGGATTTGTCCTGAGTACAAGAACTGCTTTTCAAATCTTTTCACATTGAACTGATAAGGCTCCCATGCCCCCTGAAAGTAAAAATCTCCAAACTGATTGATATACTTATCCCATTGAGAAATAGAAAAAAAGTTTTTAAAATTTACTTGGAGTTTTTCATTTTGATAACCAATATTCGCTACTTGGTTATAGTTTTGTTGGTTTTGATATAGTGGATATTTCGTAGAATCCCCTACGGGGTTATAACCTAAATCAGGGTCAAAACTACCCAATACATTCATCTGAACATTTTGCGTATTGAAAGTGTTCGTTAAATTCGAAATAAAAACCAATCCCCATGTGCCATTCGATTTTTCATATCTTCTTGCTAATGAAATACTCAAAGATTGACTGGGCATTGCTTTCCTTGTAGTCGTAATAAAATCATGGTTGACTTTCCTTCCAATTTCTGCTAATTCTTCGGAATCTTCTGCTAAAGCTTGTATTTCGCTACTACTTGGAAAATCATCAGGCAAATAATTTTTAGGGCTTCCAAATAGTCCTAAAAATCCTTTGCTTCTATCATGAACTCCTAACGTAAAAGGTTTAAATGTTCCCAAAGAATTGTAAATGGTTTGATAATTCAGTTGAGTAATATTTTTTTCGGGAATACTTTGTGTCTCAAAAGACACTAAACCACCCCCAAAAGTAGCTGGCATATCGGACATACAAGCTTTCACTAACTGTATTTTAGAAATCATATTAGAAGGCAAATTAGAAAAATCAAAAGATTGCCTATCAGAATTTACTATCGGTAACAAAGCACCATTTAGCATGATAGTATTATAACGCTCAGGCATCCCTCTAATTCCCAAATACTTATCTTCAATGAATACTACTCCCGGCATTCTAGATAACGCCGTATTCACAAATAAATCCGATGAAGCCCTTAATATCATGTCCCCTGCAAAAACATCCATCAAGCGAAGGTTCAATTTCTGCATAACTAATGCCGCCGCTTCTGATTCCTTCCTTAAATCACTCTGAATTACTACCTCGCCTACATTGACACCTACCTCTTTCAGCGTAAAAACCATTTGATACTGCTTGCCTTGCTCTATCTTTATATCTTTTATTTCCTTAACCTCGTATGATACATAACTGAACTTTAATTGATAAGTACCAGGTTGTAAATCATTGATAACAAACTTACCTGTTAAATCCGTCATTACACCTTTCTGAAAATCTCCTTGCGTAAGCAATACCGTTACTCCTATTAATGGCTCACCCGTAACTTCATCGATAATTACACCCACCAAATCAGAGGTCTGTTTCTGATTAAAAACAACATTCTGAGTTTTAGGAAGCTCTTCTTTCACTTTGTGCTTCTTTCTACGAGAAACATCCCCCTGACCTGACACACTATAATAATAGAAAATAACACAAATTAAAATAATAATCCACCTAAAACTAGTTTTTGGAAACATATCTACTCTTTGATATATAGCCAAATAGTTTACAAATATTGAAAAAGTTGCAATATTAAACAAATCTAATTTTAAAGTCAAATATAGGGACTTTATGAAACACAAGTGTAAGGAATTTTACCAACTTTTGAAATAAATTTCCCGTAATAAAACTCTTCATTTTTTTGAATATAGAGCTTAACCATAGTAACAGAACTTACTAATCAACTATGTTGCAAGAGTTAGAAACCTTATTTGCAAATACACTTACACTTTTTTAATTAAAATTTTTCAAGTAATGGTTAATAGAGAGAACATGAATACCTGCGGTTTCGGCTCTGAATCGTGTAGAACCCAACGAAAAAGTTTGGGCTTGGTACTGCCTAGCAAGTTCAATCTCCTCGCTATTAAAATCTCCTTCGGGACCTATAATAAAAAAACAAGCTTCCTTTTGTAAAGTTTCGTGGTACTGCCCGATGTAAGTTTCAGCTTCACAAAAGCCTAGTAATTTGGCGATTTTCCATTTACAATGCGAAGATAGTAGTTCTTGTAAAGAGCTATAAAATTGAATTTCAGGTATTTTTGAACGCTTACATTGTTTTATTGCGGCAATAGCAATTTTGGAAGCACGTTCTAACGATAAATTTTTTTTTTCAGAACGTTTCGCTATGAAAGGGAAAATATGCGTAACCCCTAGTTCTACTGCTTTTTCTATGAGCGTTTCCATTCGCGAAACATTTTTCAGCAAAGCAAAAGCAAGTACAGTTGCCAATTTAGGCTCTCCAAGCTCAGGATAATACTTTATTTGTTTCGCAAAAACTGCCTTTTTTTGTATGTTTATAATTTCTAATTCATAAGCGTTTCCTTTACCATCGGTCCCCCAAATTATATCACCTATCCTATGACGCATAACTACCGCACAATGGTGTGCATCTTCCTCCGTCAACCGAAAAATGAGTTTCTCTTTAACTTCTTCTATCAAATATATTTGCATACTGCAATGATAAGAATTTTTTTCAAACCAATGATTTTTCTTCTCTAAATCAAACTAATTTTGTTGCATGTATCGCATAGTATTTTTTATTGCACTGATTACATTGCGTTTAAGTCAAGCCCAAAATATTATTTCAGGACCTATGGTAGGTTACATAGAAGCAGAAGAAGTTCTTTTATGGATACAAACAGACCAACCTTGCTCAGTACAAGTTGTATACTATCCTAAAAATCAACCCAATAAGCGCCTATCTAGTAAAATAACAGACACTATTTCTTTATTAGAAAAGGAAACCACTTTTCCTGTGTATATTGCAAAAGTGTTACTGAAAACAGCGCCTGAAACGGAATATGATTATGAAGTTTTTCTGAATAAAAAGAAAGTAAACCGAGGCTACCCCCAGAGTTTTAAAACCCAAAGTTTCTGGCAATACCGAAAAGACCCACAGGATTTTACTATTGCTTTAGGTAGTTGTTTTTTTATAAATGATAGTATATACGACCGACCTGGTAAATCGTATGGTGGAAATTATGAAATTTTAAACGCTATTTACAATAAAAAACCTCATATCATGCTATGGTTAGGAGATAATACTTATCTACGTGAGCCTGATTTTTTTACAGTTTCAGGGATGCTTTATCGTTACACGCATACACGCTCTTTAATAGAGTTACAACCTCTTCTAGCAAATTGTGCTCATTATGCTATCTGGGATGACCACGATTTCGGACCCAATGACTCCGACCGCTCCTTTAAACTTAAAAATACTTCTCAAATTATCTTTGAACACTTCTGGGCTAACCCTAAACCTATTTCATCTACTTCTTATTACACTTCCTTCCTCTACGAAGATTGCGAGTTTTTTTTATTAGATGACCGCTTTTTTAGAACTCCCAACAAACGAACTACTGCTCCAAGAACCCTACTTGGTGATGAGCAATTACAATGGCTTATTGATGGATTAGTTTCCAGCAAAGCAAATTTTAAATTCGTTTGTATTGGCGGGCAAGTCTTGAATACTGCCCCAGTATTTGAGAACTATGCTACCTTTTCAGAAGAAAGACAATACCTTATTGAAACCATTCAAAAAGAAAATATCAAAAATGTGGTATTCCTGACAGGTGATAGGCATCATTCTGAATTAACGGTTACCCCCAATGAACCTTATATTTATGATTTTACCGTCTCACCGTTAACTGCTGGACCAGCTAATTTCCCCGAAGAAAAAAATGAATGGCGCGTGCCTAATTCTTATATCGGCGTAAAAAATTTCGGTATTATTCAAGTCTCCGGTAAACTGAAAGAAAGAACTTTGAATTTAGCAATTTTTGATAGTAATGGGAATGAGTTGTGGAAATATACTATTCCATTACAAAAATAAAAAACAAGGTTAACATCGTTTTTATAATAAAAAAATTACTTTTTATTCGTAGATTTAGGTGGAGTTTTAGATTTATTCTGATTGATTTCGTATTTAGATTTATTTTCTTTGGGGGTATTCCGTGGAACTTCTTTGACCTCTACTTTAGTTTGGTGTAATTTTTCTTCTGGCATAGTATCGGAAAGTTCTGAGTTTTTTTCTGTTAACGATTTACGCTCAATAGCTTCATATTCTTTTTCGTATTTGTTCAACAAATCCTGGATTTGATTTTTTAGATTTTGGTCTTGGACTTGAAGTAAGCTTTTGAGAGTTTCAATGGCTTGGAAATGTTCTTTTTTTTGCCAGTAAGCTTGTGCTAAAAAGAAGTAGGCTTTAGCTTTCCATTCGTTGTATCCCGTAAATTTCTCCCTAAAAACTAACGCTTGCGTTCTGCAATCATCATAGTTTTTTTGTTCATACGCAAGCACCGTTAATAAATATTGGGATTCTGCACCGAGTGCATTAGTTACCTCAGAAGAAACTTTTTTTAGAATATTAACGGCTTTTTCATAGGCTTTTAACCCCATATAAGCCTTCCCTAATTGAACGCTTGCGCGTGTCTTAGTATATTCTGATATATCAGGACTTTCCACTAAACTTTGATATAATTTTTGTGCTTGTCCGTATTTTGCTTGAATTAAATACAAATCTCCTAATCCAAATTTTGCGTTGATTTTATCTTGGTAATTGGTAGAAACGCTATCTAACAGCATCCATAATTTTTCTGCTTCAGCGAATTTTTTTTGTTTTTGATAAATGGTAGCAGAATTTTTGATGGCTTGGGAAGTAAATGGATTTAATTGGCTGTTCATTACAGCTTGATAATCTTGAAGGGCTAAATCATCTTGGTTACGTTTTTCGTAGCTGTCACCCCGCATAAGCAAAGCTTCATTACGGTTTTTTCCCGCGAGATAGGTATCTAAATAGTAAGTTAGTTTAATAATAGCTTCTTCGTATTCTTCGGCATAATATTTATCACGAGCTTGGTTGAAGGTTAGGTTTTCTAACGCTTTGATAGCATTAGGAAATTTGGTTTGATATTCTTTACGTAAATTTTCAAGTTGTTCGGTTTCCATGATAGAGGTTAAAGCATCTAATGCAGTGCTTACTTGGTTTTCATAGTTTCCATATTCTAAAACGACCTTTTTAAAATATTTTTCAGCGGATTTTTCGTCTTTTGAATTATAAGCGGCGATTCCTAAATGTAAAAAAGCATTGGCTAACAAAGGGTGATTAGGATAATCTTGAATTAACAACTCTGCATATTCAGACCCTTTTTTGTTATCGGAGAGCCAGGTTATTAAAATTTCAGAGGCTTCGTCAAGTGCTTTGGGTCGGAAGGAGGAGTTAGGATAATGTTGAATGACCTGTTCAAGATTTTGTAGGGCTTGTGTATACTTAGCTTTGCGTGCATAACATAAACCGTTCTGAAAGTAGGCATAATCTCGGGAGGGGAGTTGTTTTTCAATGATTTTATTGTAAAATTCAGAGGCTTTTTCGTATTCTTTTAAAACGAAATGACAGTCACCAAGTCGTAGTACTACATCCACATAAATGTCGGTATGTTTATTAGGATTTAGTCGTTGTAGAGATTTTTGGAAGGCTTGAATAGCTTGTTTGTAGTCTTTACGTTGAAAAACAGCCCATCCGTAACCTGCGAGGGCTTGGGCATAATTGGGATGTTCAGAAGCATTATGGCTGTCTATAAAATCATCGTATGCTTTTTCTGCTTGGACATAATTTGCTTGTTGATATAAGATTTCAGCAGTCCAAAATTTGGCATTGAGGGTAAGCGTTTCATCTATATTCAGGTTTACGGCTTTTTTTAGATAGATTAACGCAGAATCATGTTTTTGTTGTTCGGCTAATTGAATACCAAAGTAAAAACAAGTTCTTTGGAAGGATTCTTGAATGCGTTTGTCTTTGGTTAACGATTTCTCAAAGAACTGAATGGCTTCAGCAAATTGCCCACTATACAACAGGGCTTCGCCAATTAAACCTTTAGTTTCTTCTACGTGTTGATGGTTTTCGTATTGAGACAAATAGAATTGAAGAGCATTTAAAGCATCGTTGTACTCTCTTAATTGGCAAGAGATTTTACCGTACTGGAACAAAGCTTCGGCTTTAATGGTTGGGTCTATACCTTGTGAGGCTTTACGAAAGAAAAGACGGGCTTGGTCATTTTTTTTGAGTTCTATGGCGGAGAAAGCGGCGTAGTAAGCACTTAATTGGGAAGTGGTATCTTCTTGATTAAAAGTTTTTTCAAAGTAAGTAATAGCTTTTTCATGTTGATTAGTTTTTTGGGCGGCAATTCCAGCTCTAAAAGCTAAACCACGGTCATTAGGTTGTAATTCTAAACCTTTTTCTAAAAAAGGAAGGGCTTGGAGATATTCTTGTTTATCAAAATAAGCTTTACCAAGCATTCCTGTCATTGCAGATTGCTGTTCAGGGGCGGGATTTGCTTGGATGTACTCTTTTCCTCTGCTTAAAAGTTCAGGGCTATCTAACGCTAATAAACAACTCAAAATATAAATAGGAACTTTGAGTTTATATTGTTCGGTCTTTTCTAAGCGATTAAAAATGGGCAGAGCTTTTTCGTATTCATTTAATCGATAGTAGCTTACCGCAAGGTAGTAATTCGCTTCATCATATTGAAGGTTATCATTATCTATTTTGGTAAAGTGTTGGGTAGCATTTTTGTAATTTTTCTTTTGAAAATCAAGATAACCTTTTATGAAAGCGACTTCTTGTTGTTGTTCATAGGGAAGCGTTTCTTCGTCTAATTCCTCTAGGAACGGGTTTAGTTTATCGAAGTCACGTTTCAAGAAAAGTAAATGAACATAAGCGAAATTAAGTTGTGATTTCCAAGGATTTACAGGGTAATTTTGTATAGCTTGAAAAAGGAGTGGCTCTGCATCTTCTCGTAATTGTTGATAAACACATAAGGCTATTTTAATTTCAGCTTCTTGTTTTTGGAAGGTATTTAAATTTTCTTGTTTTATTGACCATTGAAAATTTTCTGATGCGGAACTGAACTGTTCATTTTCGTATAATTCTATTGCTTTAAAAAATTGATTTTGAGATAGTAAATAAGAATGTACTACTATCAAAATTAGTGCTATAAAAACTTTATTGGTAATCATGATACAAAATTACCGCAGTTGTGTGCTTAAAAGATTGATTTTTTTTCATTTTGAGAATTTAACGATAATAGAGGATGTGAATAAATTTTCTTGTTGAGGATAGTTTTATATGAAAATCATGGAATTTTTTCATTTAAGTTTGCTTATTATAAAATTTATTTCTTACATTTGTTTTAGAATTCAATATTTTTAGGGTCATGGATAAACGAAGTTTTTTAAAAAGTTTAGGAGGATTATTGGCACTTTCGGTTACACCAATGCATTTATTATCTAAAAAATCGGAAGAGTTTTTTTCTTTTTTCTCAGAGCAAAAGTTTACTAATGATATTTGGAAAGACGTTCGGCAGGATTATGAATTAAGTACTGATTTTATCAATTTAGAAAGTGGATTTTATTGTATGTTGCCTAAGCCTATTTTGGAAAATTACCTAGAGAATATTCGTAAGGTAAATTTCTTACATACGTATTACAAGAGGAAAATTATGGCAGATGATAAAGTGAAGATTATAAAGAAGTTATCAGAGTTTGTGGGTTGTAGCCCTGAAGAGGTCATAGTAACTCGTAATACCACGGAGTCGATTGATACGGTAATATCGGGAATAGACTGGCAAAAAGAAGATGAAATTATTTATGCGGCACAGGAATATCCTGCTATGATTGCAATGATACAACAAGTTGCTCGTCGTTATGGAGTAAAACCTGTAGAGATTCAAATTCCTTTTAATCCTCAATCAGATGAAGAAATTTTAAAACTTTATCAAACTAAAATCACGAAAAAAACTCGTCTTATATTAGTAAGTCATATTATCAATATTACGGGTCATGTTTTACCTGTAAAGAAGATTTGTGAGATGGCACATCAACGTAATGTAGAGGTAATAGTAGATGGTGCTCATGCTATAGGTCATATAGATTTTCAAATTTCAGATTTGGGCTGTGATTACTATGCATCCAGTTTACATAAATGGCTTAGTGTTCCATTAGGTGCGGGGCTATTGTATGTTCGGAAAGAGCATATTCCCAAAATCTGGCCATTACTCGCTGATAATGAATACCCAAAAGAAGATATCCGAAAACTCAATCATACCGGTACACAGCCTTTTGCTGTCCAACTTACTATTCCTTTTGCAATTGATTACTTAAATAAAATAGGCTTAAAAAATAAAGAACAAAGATTAAAAACCTTAAAATTCCATTGGTACAAAAAATTATGGGCACTTCAGCACCCTAATTTAATTTACAACAGTCCTATTTCAGAGGAAAGAAGTTGCGGTATCGGAACGATTGGTGTTAAAAATATTGCCCCTACCGAATTAGCAGATATTTTATTTAAAGAATATAAAATATGGACAGTAGGAATTGATTTTGCGGGAGTGAATGGAGTACGTGTAACACCAAACATTTATAATACTTTAGAAGAGATGGAAGCATTGCAAACTGCTATTTTAAGGATAGCGAATAGTAGGCGATAAAATTGTTAGTTATTCAAATCAGGAGGTTTTTGTTCTGTTTTAAACAAGCCTTAACTGCCTCAAAGTCATCGGGGCTATCAGCGAGTACCATCAAAATATCATTCGGTTGAATTTCGGTGAAACCGCCGGGTCTTATGTACTCATCATTTCGTTTAATCATAACAATAAAAGCGGATTTAGGGAAATTCAAATCTACGATTTTTTTGTTAGCGGCAAAATCCTTATACTCAATTGTAAATTCTTGTAATAGAGGTTTAGGGAGATCCAAAAAGAGGTGATCGAGTTCGGATAAAGGTTTATTAGGGTCTGGGGTACCGAGTTGTAACCATTTAGCAAACAAAGTAAGTGAAGTTCCTTGAATTAAAACGGAGGTTACAGAAATAAAGAAAACGATATTAAAAATGATATTTGCTTTACTAATTCCAGCTAAAAGAGGATAAGTAGCGAAAACGATAGGCACCGCCCCCCGAAAGCCTACCCACCCAATAAATACTAGCGTTTCCCAAGAAAGACGAAAGAACGATAACGCTAAAAAAACACTGATAGGTCTGGCTATAAAAATCAAAAATAAAGAAATCTTCATTCCTGTACCAAAGTAAGGAATGATTTGCGAAGGAAATACTAATAAGCCTAAAGTTAAAAACAAAACTATCTGCATTAACCAAGCCATTCCATCAAACATTTTGATAATGGTTCTTTTATGAATGATTTCGTTATTACCTAAATAAATTGAACATAAATAAATTGCAAGGAACCCATTTCCTCCAAGAAAGTCTGTTACTGAGAAAGTAAAGAACATCAAAGCGATAGCTAAAACTGGATATAAGCCTTCAAAATCTAAACGAATGTGATTGATAATATACTGGTTGAATTTTCCAAAGGCGAAACCACCTAAAGCACCCAGAGCCATTTGTTGTAGTAAGAAAAAAATTGTTGTAAAAACAGACTGCTGAGGGTTAATTACTAACGATAAAAAAGCAATTGTTAAAGCATAAGCCATAGGGTCGTTACTACCACTTTCTAGTTCTAGGATAGGTCTAATGTTATTTTTTAAAGCTAAATTTTTAGAGCGAAGAATAGAAAAAACAGCGGCGGCATCCGTAGAAGAAACGATTGAGCCTAACAACATGCTTTCATAAAAATTAAAATCTGTGATAAAATGTACAAAACTTCCTAATAAAAATGCAGAAATTAACACTCCCAAAGTGGATAAAGCTAATCCTTTTTTCCATACAGGTTTAATCGCCGAGATTTGCGTTTCTAATCCTCCTGAAAACAATATAAAGTTTAAAGAAACAATCCCAATAAATTGCGATAGTTTGGGATTATTAAAATAAATACCACCAATTCCCTCTGACCCCGCTAACATGCCCACAGTCAAAAAAAGTAATAGAATAGGAACTCCAAATTTATAAGATGTCTTTCCTGCTATAATGCTAATAAACAAAAGGATAGATCCTATAAGAAGAATATTTTCTGTACTTAAAACCATATTAAATTGAAAGGCTTACAAGTTGCTAATCATACTCAAAGATTTAACATACCCATTTACCTTTAATCATCACTTTATGAATGAAATTTTCTCCAAAGAAATAAGGAATTTTGGATAAATTATTTATTGATTTCATTAAAATTAAATTAGCATACTTTCCTTTGGCAAGACTACCTACTTGAAAGTCTCTTAAAGCATAAGCGGCATTTAATGTAAGTGCAGTAAGAGCCTCTTCAGGTAACATTTTCATTTGTAAACAGGCAAGAATCCATACAAAATACAAGTTAAAAGAAGGAGACGTACCAGGATTAAAATCAGAAGCTAATGAAACTATTGCATTGTTTTCTAGTAATTTACGTGCAGGAGCATAATTCAACCGTAAATAAAAAGCCGTTGTGGGTAATAGCGTAGCTACCGTATTAGAATTTTGTAGTAACTCTATTTCTTTTGCCCCTAAACATTCTAAATGGTCAACTGAAACCGCATTCCATTTTACACCTACTTGAACCCCCCCCGATAAATCTAATTCATTAGCGTGTACTTTTACTTTCAAACCATACTGGTGAGCTGATTCTAATATCTTACAGCTTTCTGATGCAGTAAAAAAACCTGTTTCACAAAATACATCCACAAAATCTGCTAATCCCTCAGCCGCAATATAGGGTATCATTCTTTGAGTGAGTTCTTGGATATAAATTTCACGGTGATGTTTATATTTTTTAGGTATTGCATGAGCCCCCAGAAAAGTTGCATACAGCGTTTGTGGAACGATTGGTTTTAACCGCTGAATCACTCTTAACATTTTGATTTCATTTTCAAAGTCTAATCCATATCCCGATTTTATTTCAACGGCAGTTGTCCCTGACCTTGCCATTTTTTCAAGGTATTGTAATCCATGTTCTAAAAGTTTTTCTTCTGCGGTTTCTCTCACTTTCTCAACAGTACTAAATATCCCCCCTCCTTGTTTTGTAATCTCTTCGTAAGAAAATCCTTTTAATTTCATGACCATTTCATGGTCTCGAGTACCCGCAAAAAGAGTATGGGTATGCGAATCCACAAATCCCGGAACAACTATTCCTTGTTCACAATCTATGACCTCATCAACTTGCTCCACAACAAAATTATCCATGGAACCATAGTTTGCTATTTTCTCATTTTCAATAACTAACCATGCATTCTTGATGGAAAATGGTTCGCCCATAGTTTTACCTCTCAAAAAATAAATATTTGGATTTTCAGTAATCAAATAAAGTGTATGAATATTCGTTAAAACTTTTTTCATAACTACAAAAATAGGAAATTTCTTTGCCTTCATTAAATTGTATTTTAAATTTTAAATGGAAAGAATTTATTCACATTTGTTCATAAATTAGTCTTGTTCACAAGCTCTTACTTTATCATTTTTGCTAAATATTTCATGCAACCTTATCAAATCCATATACCGCAATTTGAAGGTCCTTTTGATCTACTGCTCTTCTTCATCGAACGAGACGAATTAGATATCTACAATATTCCTATCTCCCAAATTACTCAGGACTTCTTAGATTATTTACATAGATTAGAAAAATTGGAAATCGAGGTTGCCTCTGAATTCATTTACATGGCGGCAACACTCATTAAAATTAAAACGAGAATGCTCCTCCCAATGCCCCAAAATCATTTAGATACTCCAATAGATGACCCCCGCCAAGAACTCGTCCAACAACTAGTTGCTTACAAACAATTCAAAACAATCCAAAAAGAACTCGAACGAATTGAAGAAGAGTCTTTAAAACTATATCCTTCTGGTGGTACAACTGCCATTTCAAAAACACAACCCGAAGACCAACTCCATTCCATTACCCTATACCAACTCATGATGGTTTATAAGAAAGTCCTTGAACAACAAAAATTACGCGAAAAAAAACCAACACACGTAATCCAAAAATATCCGTATACCCCCGAAGAGGTAAAAGCTTTTATTCAAACGCTTGTCTTCAAGCATGGAAAGATAGACTTCCTTTCCTTTGTTGCTCAAAAGCCTGATAAATTATTTATTATTTTTAGCATATTATCAATCCTAGAAATGGTTCAATACAAACAACTTAAAGTAATTATTGGGGAAGGTTTTAATAACTTCTGGATGATGAACACCGAAAAAGAAGAAAATTTACTCGTTTCCGTTTAATTTTGGCTTTTATTTGAAGCCTTGATGTTTTATTATTCTCATATCGAACTTTCTTTTTTTAGAGGTTTTGAAAACTTAAAATTAGAACTTCCCAATGATTTTATTTTGATTTATGGTAACAACGGCTCCGGTAAAACCAACTTTTTAGAAGCTATTAACCTTTTATCTTTAACTAAAAGTTTTAGACCCGTAACAGACAAAGAACTTACTCATTGGAATCAAGATTTCTATTTTGTTCATGCAGAAATTAAAAACCATCCTTTGCTAACAAAAATTAGTTGTAACTACTTGAAAAATAAAGGAAAAAAAATATTTCATAATGATAACCCCATACAAAAATTCTCCACTCATATTGGGCTTTTACCTTGTGTCTCATTAACTCCAGATGATAGTGATATCATTAAGGACTCCGCAAAAAGACGAAAATGGTTTAATTTATTATTCTCCCAAGGGGACAAAGAATACTTAAATACGCTCCAAAAATATGAAAATGCTTTACAACAAAGAAATATTCTCTTAAAATCAGAAAAGCCTTTTAAAGAACTAGAACCTTGGACTTACCAGCTTTGTCTCTATGGAAAAATCCTCCTACACAAAAGAAAATTGTATTTTGAAAAACTATTTAAAATTTATTCACAAATTCATGAAGCATTAGGAGCCTGGGACGTTAGTAAATTTCTTTACGCCCCAAACTGCGATTATGAAAATATCAATCAAGCTATAACCCATTATGAAAAACATTTAAAAACAGATTACTTATACGGGTTCACTACTATTGGAGCTCACAAAGATAATGTTCAATTTTTGATTGATGACCAACCCCTAAAACATTTCGGCTCACAAGGTCAACAAAAAACTTTCATCATCAACCTAAAACTAGCCGAATATGAGTTCCTATCAAACCATCAAAAAGCCCCTATTCTACTCTTAGACGATGTATTTGAAAAATTAGACAAACAAAGAATAGCTGTGATCGCTGAATTTTTGCATTCCCACCAAAAAGGACAAATCCTTGTAACTCATCCTCAATTCCTTGATTTTCATTTTAAACATTTTAGATTACAAATACAAAATCACCAAATTATTTTATGAAACTTTTGTATTTTTGCCAACCTATTGCAAACAATGAAAGATAATTTCTATGGATTGATTATGGCAGGAGGTGTAGGAAGCCGATTCTGGCCTATGAGTAGACAAAACTACCCCAAACAGTTTATTGATGTACTAAATTGTGGTAAAACTTTAATCCAAATGACCTACCAACGATTATCCCGTTTCTTAAATCCCCAAAACATCTTGATTGTTACCAACTCCGAATATATTACCTTAATAAAAGAACAGCTACCCCATTTCCCCGAAGAAAATATTTTATCAGAGCCCGTCGGTAGAAATACTGCTCCTTGTATTGCTTATGGTTGTTTTAAAATTCAAAAAATAAACCCTAATGCCACTGTGCTAGTTTGTCCCTCCGACCATCTCATCCTCGATGAAATTCGTTTCCAAAATATAATTTTTCATTCTTTTCAAATCGTTAGCCAGAATTCTATCATTATGACCCTCGGCATTGTGCCTACAAGACCCGACACCGGTTACGGTTACATCCAATTTGAAGAAGATAATATCCAAACCCCCTACCACAAAGTTAAATCTTTTACAGAAAAGCCTAGTTTAGAAATTGCAGAATATTTTCTGAACTCAGGAGAGTATTTATGGAATAGCGGTATATTTATAGCCTCGGTTAATCATTTTATCCAAGAATTTAAAACTTACTTGCCTGATATCTATGAAATTTTTTCTCAAATTCAACAGGATATGTTGACCCCCCATGAAATTTCTCAAGTAAATGAAGCTTATCTCAAATGCCCCAATATTTCCATAGACTATGGTATCATGGAAAAAACAGAAAACGTATATGTTTATCCCTCAGATTTTGGATGGTCTGATTTAGGAACTTGGGCCTCCTTATATGAACACATTCCATTAGACAAAAACCACAACGCCTTACAAGGCAATATTTTACTCTTTAACTCCCATCACAACTTGATTAACAATAAAACCCCCAATAAAATTGTAGTTATTGAAGGACTTGACAATTACATCGTGGTAGATACCACTGATGTCTTGTTAATTTGTAAAAAAAATCATGAACAATTCATCAAAGAAGTAGTAAACCAACTTAAAAAAGAAAGAAATTATGAATCCTATTTATAGCATAGCTTTATTTAGCTTGATATACCATTGGGGACTATCTCAACCAACTAAAGGTCAAAAAGTTCAAAATATTCATACCGTAACTACTTCCATTGAAGAATTCGATTTATATGAAAAATCTAAAAATCAACCCATTTTACTTATTTTTTACAGAGGTTTTTATTCTCAATCTTGTAATAAATTCTTAAAAAATCTTGCTCACATACAATCTTTACTTGATGAAAAAAACGTTTTGACCGTTGTTGTAACTCCTGACAGCCCTCAAAACATAGAGAAAGCCCGACAAAAGTTTTTAAATTCCTCACAAAAATATATTTTTATCCATGATTATAACTGTAAGATTATGCAGGATTATAAAGTAGATATACAAATTGCAAAATCTAAAGAAAATTTTTATAAGATTAGTGGGTTTGCGAATAATAAAAATTATTTCATTTTACCCATGTCCTCTACAATCCTAATAGACCATAATCAGACGGTGGTGTATGCTTATCATTCTAAAAACCCAAGGAAAAGACCCAGCATCAAAACGCTATCTGATGAAATAAGTAAACTATAAAGTTTTAATTATATAAGAACAGGTTTATAAAAGAATTAAGTAATTTTGTAGCATCAAAAGAAAATGGGAAGAGCATTTGAATATCGAAAAGAGAGAAAATTTAAGCGATGGGCGGCAATGTCTAAAGCCTTTACAAGGATTGGTAAAGAAATTATGATAGCGGTAAAAGCAGGAGGTCCTAATCCCGATACTAACTCAAGATTGAGAATTGCTATTCAAAACGCAAAAGGAGTAAATATGCCCAAAGCGAATATTGAAAACGCTATTAAAAAAGCTTCCGCAAAAGACTATGAAGATTATGATGAAGTGTTATATGAAGGATACGGACCGGGCGGCGTCGCAATCTTAATTGAAACCGCTACCAATAACACCACAAGAACCGTCGCTAATCTTCGTTCTTACTTCAATAAATTTGATGGAAGCCTCGCAACTTCAGGCTCGGTAAGTTTTTTGTTTAACCATCTCGGTGTGTTTACTATCCCTAAATCTCAAATTAAAAATATTGAAGAATTTGAGCTTGCTATGATTGATGCTGGGGCAGAAGATATCGAAATGGACGACGAAAACTGTATTGTTACTTGCCCCTTTGAACAGTTCGGACCTATCAGTGCTAAACTAGAAGAATTAAAAATTGAACCCGAAGAATCTGTATTGAATTGGTTCCCCGTAAATCAAGTATCTATAACAGGAGATAACGCAATGAAATTAGTGAAACTCTTAAAAAAAATTGAAGAAGACGATGACGTCCAAAAAGTTTATGCTAATTACGAAATGACCGATGAAATCGCTCAACTTTTTGATAACCAATAATTATGGAAACCCCAGAAGAAAAATTACTAAGAAAAAGAAGTGAAGCTTTGTTAGGCGGTGGAAAAGAACGCATCGAAGCTCAACATAAAAAAGGAAAATTAACCGCTCGTGAACGTATAGAATTACTATTAGACAAAGGTAGTTTCCAAGAAATTGGCGCTTTTGTTACGCATCGCTCTAACGAATTTGGTTTAGATAAACAAAAATATTTAGGAGATGGTGTCGTTACAGGTTACGGAACCATTGATGGTAGAGAAGTATTTATTTTTTCGCAGGATTTTACCATTTTTGGTGGTTCATTATCGGAAACGTTTGCAGAAAAAATATGTAAAATCATGGATTTAGCAATGAAAGTAGGGGCACCTGTAATCGGCTTAAATGACTCAGGCGGTGCAAGAATTCAAGAAGGCGTTGTCTCATTAGCAGGCTATGCAGACATTTTTTACCGTAACACAATGGCTTCTGGTGTAATTCCCCAAATCTCAGCCATCATGGGACCTTGTGCTGGTGGTGCCGTATATTCTCCCGCTATAACCGATTTCATTTTAATGGTAGAAAATACTTCCTACATGTTCGTTACCGGACCGAACGTAGTGAAAACCGTTACAAATGAAACCGTTACCTCGGAAGAATTAGGTGGTGCAATGACGCATGCCACAAAGTCCGGCGTAACTCATTTCGCACTCCCAAATGAAATGGAATGTATTCAACACATTAAAAAACTCCTTTCTTATATCCCCCAAAATTGTGAAGAAACTACTCCTTGGGTTCCTTACAATGATAGTATGTACCCTGATGCCTCCAATATTGATAATATCATCCCTGATAATCCTAATTTACCTTATGACATCAAACAAGTGATACACGCTATCTGTGATAAAGATAGTTTTTTTGAAGTTCACAAAGATTTTGCGGAAAATATTGTAGTAGGATTTGCAAGATTAGAAGGTAGAGCCATAGGCATTGTAGCCAATCAGCCTGCCGTTTTAGCTGGTTGTTTAGATATAAAAGCCTCTCAAAAAGCCGCACGATTTGTAAGATTTTGTGATTGTTTCAATATCCCGTTACTTACTTTGGTAGATGTGCCAGGCTTTCTTCCTGGTACAGACCAAGAATGGAACGCTATTATTACCAATGGTGCTAAACTGTTATACGCTTTCTCTGAAGCAACCGTTCCGAGAATTACGGTCATTACACGAAAAGCTTATGGCGGTGCTTATGATGTGATGAACTCCAAACATATTGGTTGCGATTTAAATTTTGCTTGGCCAAAAGCAGAAATTGCAGTAATGGGAGCCAAAGGTGCCGCTGAAATTATCTTCAAAAAAGAAATTGAAACCGCTGATAATCCCGCCCAAAAATTCGCAGAAAAAGAACAGGAGTATCTACGTAAATTCGCAAACCCTTACCGAGCCGCTAACAGAGGCTTTGTAGATGAAGTTATATTCCCTCACGAAACCCGTCAAAAACTCATTCAAGGCTTCAAATTTTTAGAAAATAAAGCCGTTAAAAATCCAAGAAAAAAACACGGTAATATCCCTCTTTAATACCCCAAAGCTTCCCATAAAATTTTAGAATTAATTTTTCGTATATCTTTGCATCACGCTAATGAAGGTTATTGTTATTGGTGCTGGACCCGCAGGGCTTACTGCCGCCTATCAACTTTCTAAAAATCTAGGAAAAAAAATTCATTCCATCAAGCTTTTTGAAGCAAATGACCGAGTTGGGGGAATGTCTGCTTCGCTTAAATTATGGAACCAAATCGTAGATTTAGGACCTCATCGCTTCTTCAGTAATGACAAAAAAGTAAATCAATTTTGGTTAGAAATCGCTGGAAATGAATATGATATGGTAAACCGTTTAACCCGAATTTATTACAACGGTAAATTTTTTTACTATCCTTTGAAAGCTTGGAATGCCCTTACAAATTTGGGTTTGGGAGAAGCCTCTCGCTGTTTATTAAGTTATTTGCATAGCAAAATAGATTTATACCCCACCAAAGAAAAAAACTTCGAAGCCTGGGTAACGAAAAGATTTGGAAAACGCTTATATGAAATCTTTTTTAAAACTTACACCGAAAAACTCTGGGGAATTCCCTGTGAAGAACTAGATGCAGATTTCGCCGCACAACGTATCAAAAAATTATCCCTCTCCGAAGCTATTTTCAATGCCTTGAATATCACTAACAAAAATAAACATAAAACTTTGGTAGATCAGTTTGCATATCCTTTCTATGGTACAGGCTCAATTTACGAAAAAATGAAATCTAAATACGAACAGAACGGTGGGCAAATCTTTCTCAAAACTCCCGTCAAAAATGTTATCGTTGAAGATTATCAAGTCAAAGGAGTACAATTACAAAATGAGCAAATCCATTCTGCTGATATAGTAATTTCTTCCATGCCGCTCTCCATTATGGTAGAACAATTACCGCAACTACCCGAAGACATTCGTTTAAAAGTAAAGAAATTAAAATATAGAAATACCATTTTAGTATATTTAAATGTTCCATCCCAAAATATCTTCCCTGACCAATGGATTTATATCCACGACCCTCAACTTCAAACAGGAAGAATAACGAATTTTCGTAATTGGTTACCTACATTATGCGGAGAAGAGAAATCCAGTATCTTAACTATGGAGTACTGGTCTTATGAACAAGATACATTATGGACATTATCTGAAAATGAACTCATTGCGTTAGCTAAAAAAGAATTATTCCAGACAGGTTTAGTCCCCTCCAATATAGTTATTAACGAAGGCAAAGTTATAAAATTAAAAAATTCCTATCCGGTCTATTTTCGCAATTACAAAGCCATTTTAGAACCTATACAGTCTTTTTTATCACGTATCCCTAATTTATATGCCATTGGCAGATATGGAACTTATAAATATAATAATCAAGACCATAGCATCTTAATGGGCTTACTTACAGTTGAGAATATCATTGAAGGAAAACAACATAACCTCTGGAAAATCAATACAGATTATGATAACTATCAAGAGAAATCCATCATAACCAAAACAGGGTTACGAATAGAAGACTAATTTTATTGCATAAAGATTTCTTTCCATATAATGAAAACTCCCATAACCAATACAAAATAACCAAAGGCAGGTTTTAATTGATTTCCATTGATTTTTTTTGAGAAGTAAGTTCCAATAAATATTCCTATTACAGAAAACACCGATACAGTGATTAAGAAAGTCCATGGAATACTACTAAAATTTTCTCCAAGAAAACCAATCAACGATTTTAATGCAATAATTACTAGCGAAGTTCCAATTGCTACTTTCATTTCTAACCCTGCAACGACAACGAGTGCTGGAATAATTAAGAAGCCTCCACCCGCTCCAACCAATCCCGTTAAAACACCAACGATACTTCCCTCCATGAAAGGAAGAACATTTTTTATTAGTGGCGATAGTTCGTGAGTAATTTTATTCTGTTTTTTTGATGGTTTAATCATGGAATAAGAAGCTAATATCATTAAAACCGCAAACAAAAGCATTAAAAAAATACTTTTTGTAAGTTCAAAACTCCCTATTTTCATGATTTGATTAGGAATACCAGGAATAATCCACTTACGTGTTAAATAAACAGCAATAATAGAAGGAATACCAAATAAAATCGTAGTTCTGATATCTACTAATTTCTGCTTAAAATAACTAATGGCTCCAACTGCGCTTGTAATTCCAACAATAAATAATGACAATGCAGTCGCTATAACAGGTTGAACCGCAAATAAATATACCAACACAGGAACCGTTAAAATACTACCACCACCACCAATTAACCCTAAACTTACTCCAATCAATATAGACGCAAAATAACCTAATATTTCCATTTTTTTTACAAAGTTAAAACCTTAACTATAAATAATATTGAAACAAAAGTTACATTGTATTTTATATTAAAAATTTTTATAGCTTTGCAGAAATTTTTTAGATGGCAATCTTATTATTTTTTATTGGTCATTGGTACTTATCGCTTTTTTTTCAGACCTTTTTCCATCATCGTTACGCCGCTCATAAAATGTTTACCATGAGCAAGTTCTGGGAGAAAGTATTTTATATTGGTTCCTTTATAGCACAAGGCTCCTCTTACCTTAGCCCTTATGTATATGGAATTCTTCATAGGATGCATCATTCTTATGCAGATACTGAAAAAGATCCACACTCCCCCAAATATACCAAAAATATTTTTGAGATGATGTGGAAAACCAAAATCATTTATAACAATATTCTTAAAGGGAAATCTATAATTGAAGAAAAATATAAAAAAGATTTACCTACATGGCATAGTTTTGATGTATTTGCAGATAACTGGATTGTACGTTTATTATGGATACCCGTTTATTTTTTATTCTATTGGTATTTTGCGCCTCACTGGGCATGGTATAGTTTAATATTTATTCACGCCATTATGGGTCCTTTTCATGGGGCTATTATCAATTGGTTTGCTCATAAGATTGGATATATCAATTTTAAAGTAAATGATACCTCAAAAAATATAATGCCTGTTGATGTGCTAATGCTCGGTGAAGGTTATCATAACAACCATCACAGCCATCCAGGGAGAGCCAATTTTGGCATCAAATGGCACGAAATAGACCCCGTCTATCCCATCATTCTTTTACTTAATAAATTAGGTATCATACAATTGAGAAAAAAATCTTAATTAAAATATAATGGCTTATTTATTCACATCTGAATCGGTTTCAGAAGGGCATCCCGATAAAGTAGCAGATCAAATATCAGATGCAGTATTAGATGCAATGCTTACTCAAGACCCTGACTCTCGTGTAGCTTGTGAAAATTTAGTAACTACGGGTTTAGTTACCATTGCTGGCGAAATTACCACCAAAGCAACGGTAGATATCGCTGAAGTCGCAAGAGAAACTATTCGGAGAATCGGGTATACTAAATCAGAGTATATGTTTGATGCTAATTCTTGTGGTATTATTGTAGCCGTACATCAACAATCGCCTGATATTGCTCGTGGCGTGGATGAAGGATCTGGATTAGATAAAGACCAAGGCGCCGGAGACCAAGGCATGATGTTTGGTTATGCTACCAACGAAACCCCAGAATTTATGCCTATGGCACTTGCTTTTTCGCATCGTCTCGTCAAAGAAATTGCACGTATCCGCAAAGAAGGTAAAGTAATGACTTATCTACGCCCAGACACCAAATCTCAAGTAACAATCCAATATGACGATACCGGTAAACCACAGCGCATTCATACAATTGTGATTTCTACGCAACATGATGAGTTTGCTTCCGACGAAGAAATGCTCGCAAAAATCCGCAAGGATATGTTAGAAATCGTTATTCCTAATGTTATTCCTGCTAATATGTTGGATAAAGATACTATCTTTCATATCAATCCCACTGGTAAATTTGTGATTGGTGGTCCTCATGGAGATACAGGTTTAACAGGAAGAAAAATTATTGTAGACACTTATGGAGGAAAAGGTGCTCATGGTGGAGGCGCTTTTTCAGGTAAAGACCCTTCCAAAGTAGACCGCTCTGCCGCTTATGCCGCTCGCCATATCGCTAAAAACTTAGTTGCCGCAGGAGTAGCTGATGAAGTTCTTATTCAGGTCTCTTATGCTATCGGTATCGCTAAACCCATCTCTCTTTACGTCAATACTTACGGAACTTCCAAAGTAAAATTCAATGATTATCAAATAGCAGAAAAATTAAATGCTATCTTCGATTTAAGACCTAAAGCCATCATAGAAAATCTAGGTTTAAAAAATCCTATTTACTTCCCTACTGCCGCTTATGGGCATATGGGTAGAGAATGCTATGAACAAGAGGTTACTCTAATCAAACTAGAAAGGAGTGAACATAACGGAGTAGTGACTGAATGCAGAACCCCTTACACTAAAAAAGTCAAATTCTTTCCATGGGAAGAACTTAACAAAGTTGAAGAAATTAAAAAAGTTTTTGGTTTGTAAGTTCATTTTGTTTCCTTTGAACATAGCCGTCTTTTAAGACGGCTTTTTAGCTTTATTAGTATTTATTTTAGGATAATAGAATAAATGCAAAACTCAAGCAAACGGTATTAAAAAGAATATTTTGAGATAATGAAGAAAAATACATTATTTTGAAAGTTATTTATTTGTTCATATTTTTATATCTTATTAGCATTATGGAAAAAAGAGAATTTAAATCAAGCAGAGTTGTAGGTAGTTTTTGGTTTCCTACTAAAATGATTTTAACGGAATTCGACGTTACATTAGAAAAAAAATATTGGACAGGAAAAGAAGTAACAACTATAAACTATAAAAACATTGGAGCAGTGAATATTAAATCAGGATTAATATACGGCGACATTCTCATTGAAAGTACAGGGGGGCAAACCATTGAAGCGAAAGGATTTAGCAATTCTGACTTAATTACCATAAAAGAAATCATTGATGAAGGTAGGAGAAGATCCTAAAAAAACTGCAGGTATTTACGTACATATCCCTTTTTGTCATAAAGCTTGTTCTTATTGTGATTTTTATTTTTCCGTACAAAAAAAATACATTCCGACTTTTATAGATGCCATTTTAAAAGAAATCGAACTAAGAAAAGATTTTTTTCAAAATCAAGAAATTATACAGACCTTGTACCTGGGTGGAGGTACTCCTAGTATTTTACATCTATCACATTTAAATAAAATTTATTCAAGAATTTTAAATAATTTTAAAAATTTAAAATTACAAGAAGTTACAATAGAAGCAAATCCTGAAGATATAACGTTAGAGAAACTTCATTTTTGGCAAGCCATCGGTATTAATAGAATTAGTTTAGGGGTACAGAGTATTCATGAAGAGGAATTACAATTCATGAAAAGAAATCATACTAATAATCAAACACTTCAAGCATTAGAACTAATAAATAAAAGTGATATAAATAATTTTAACATAGATATAATTTACGGACTACCTAATAGTAGCATTTCCAAATTAGAGAAAACGCTTCAAACCCTTATAACCTTTAATCCAACTCATTTCTCTTGTTATGCTTTAACCATTGAACCTAATACTTTATTAAACCATCAGTATCAAAAAAAACAATTTCATATCATAGAAGAACATTATTTACAACAGTACGATTTTATTGTAAAATATTTGGATAGTTATGGTTACCATCGTTATGAACTTTCCAATTTTGCTAAAACTGGCTATATTTCTCTACATAACTCCTCCTACTGGAAACATAATCCTTATTTAGGATTAGGACCTTCAGCCCATAGTTTGTATGATAAGCAAAGATCCGCTAATATTGCTAATTTACATCAATATTCAGAAAAATTACATTCTAATGAACTACCTATTGCTTTTTATGAAAAATTAAATAGCGAGCAAATTCACATAGAAGAAATTATGTTTGCTATTCGTCAGAATCTGGGTATCAAAGTACACGATTTACCAGAAAATTTACTTTTAGATTGGTATAAAAAGGAATACATCTATTTAGAAAATAACAAAATATTTTTTACCAATAAAGGTTTAATGTTATCAGATTCCTTAATTTTGTATCTGATTTAATAAAATATATGGGACGCTTTTTTGTTTTAAATGAAATGGATTTAGTGATGGGTCCCGTCTGGTTTTTTTTAATTATTTTAATTGCTTTCATTATCAGAGAAACAACCATTAAAGATAATGAAATAAAAAAATACTTTTTACCCGGTTTAATAGTAAAGCTTATTGGAGCAATAGGTGTTTGTTTAGTTTATCAGTTTTATTACGATCCAAGGGCAGGTGGTGATACTATAGCATACTATTTGACCAGTAGTGGTATGTATAATGCTTTCTGGAAGGATCCTTTAGTCTATTTTTATTTAATTTTTATACCTGAAATACCCAAACAAGATTTCTTATTTCAAAATTATGAATTCTATTATACTTATTGTCGTTCAATGCCTTATTTTTTCAATTTCTCCGCCTATAATGTAGCTCGTTTAGCTGGAGTGGTTTCCTTGCCTGCTTTTAATTCCTACATTGCCATGTCCTTACTTTTTGCCGCTATTTCTTATATTGGTGTTTGGCATTTTTATCGTGTTTTCTTATACTATTTCCCAAAATTACATAAACAATTCGCAATTGCTATTTTATTTATACCTTCTGTTTTCTTTTGGGGTTCTGGAATACTCAAAGATACTATAACTTTTGCAAGCCTTGGTATGATTACCTATAACCTCTTTGCAATTTTTATCCTGCGAAAAAATATCCCATTAAACATAATCATTTTTATTTATTGTGCTTTTTTAATCATCAAAATCAAAGCTTACATTCTTTTTTCTTATTTACCACTTTCCTTCTTTTGGTTATTCCCAGATGCACTTAACAATCTTGCGTCAAAAAGATTTCGTTTTATCATTAAGCCTTTAGTTTATGGAATAACCTTCACCATGCTTCCATTTTCTCTAACTATCTTGGGACAATTCAATCAAAAATTTTCCGCAGAAAATGTACTAGAATCTGCCAAAGTACACCAAACAGACCTTAAACAAGACATTTATTACCATGGAGCAGGAAGAACAGGTTCTAGATTTGATATTGGATACTTTGATGGAAGTTTTTCTAGCTTTGTTCAAGTTGCTCCACAAGCCGTTATTGCTACCTTCTTTAGACCTTTTTTATGGGAAGCTAATAACCCTGTTATGCTGCTAGCCGCTTTAGAATCCCTATGGATGACCTACCTTTTCTTAAATATTTTAATCAAATTTGGTTTTAAAGGATTTTATTATGCGCTTAAAAACAATCCATTCATTCAATTTGGTTTCATTTATGCCTTATCTTTTGGATTTTTTGTAGGATTTACTACGCCCGTGTTCGGTTCATTAGTTAGATATAAAATACCCGCTTTACCTTTCTTCGTCGCTTCTCTCTATGCTGTTACTTATTATGCTCAAGAAAATTATGACCCTAATTAC
Source organism: uncultured Bacteroidia bacterium (assembly GCA_938005475.1). Taxonomy (GTDB): domain Bacteria; phylum Bacteroidota; class Bacteroidia; order J057; family CALLMJ01; genus CALLMJ01. The sequence goes on from CALLNY010000018.1 coordinate 38,993, forward strand.
CTTAAATCTCCTCAAAACACCATTAACTAAACAATTTCTCCTTATTATTGTACTTTTTTTAGCCTCTTTATGGATTGTTCTACCTGAGAAACAGCAACCCATCGGTAAACGCCATCAAGACCTCATCGCTCACCAACTTATTACCTATAATCTATGGAACCAATTCGGATTCTCTCACTACCATGGTGGACTAATTTTAACTTACCCCAACCCTGGTGATTTACATCTCAAGGCAGACCCTCTCCAAACCGCTAAAAACTCCAAAGGTGAATTTTTTTACTGCTCCTATCCCCCTTTTACTTTTTATTCTACCTACTTCATACTAAAAATTTTTCATCTCCCTATTGATGAGTTTAGTATTTACTCAATTGCCTCATTTTTCTTATTCCTCAATATCATTGCATTGTTCCTTATCTTCAAGGAATATGCCTTTTTACCTATAACCTCTTATCTATTTCTACCTAATGTTTTATGGTTTCATCACAACGTATGGTTTGTCGATATCCAAGTCATTACTTTTATTCTTTGGGCTTTTTACTTTTCCATGAAATCGCTTACAGGTTTCCTAATCTGCATTTTTGGAGCTTGCTTTACAGAATGGTGGGGAATCCTATTTGCTTTATCCTTCTTATTCTACCTCAAATTCCTAAATTACAAAAAAAATTCATTCAATATATTACCCATTGGAAAGGCTATTGTCAATAATCCTTACTATCCTATCCTAATCCTTATCACAGTCGCATCTGCATTTTCTTTATTTCTAACTATCAACATCTTATCTACCGGAACAGAATTTTTTAGCGGAATCTATGAAAGATTTATTGTAAGATTCGGTATTGATAACCAACAAAAGGACTATTTTTCAAGATTTCAACTCAAAACTTATATCTTCATTACCTGGTACTACTTGCGTAATTATTTACCTATTACTTCCCTAATTACAACACTTTACCTATGGTTTTCTTTTAAAAACCATAAAAATTTAATTAACTTTTTATTTACATTAAGCCCCTTATGGCTCTCCATATTCCTACATCATCTTATTCTAATCAATTGGACTGCCGTTCATGATTTCTCTGTACTTAAATCTTCTATCCTAATTCCTTTTGGCGTTTTCTTTATTATTAAAATAATACCCCCCCACAAAAAATGGATACTCTTTATCAATTTTGCAATCTTTATTTCTAGCCAAATATACTTGTACTTTAAACACTCTAACGTAGAAAGAAATACCCATTATCAGAAAATAGCTTCTTGCATCAAAACTCATTATAAACTAAACGAAGTAGCTAAAGCTAATTATTTTAATCAACCAATCACTTACTTATGGTGGAAAGCAGAAAGAAACGTTGTACGGGATAGTATGGTCTATCAATGTAAATAAAAATCCACCTTCTAATTTTACAAAGGCGGATTTCTAAACTTTTTGTATTTCTTGAAATTAATTTAAACCTAACGAAGGAACTGCAATTTTAGATTGAAATACAGTCTGCACTATTACATCGGAACTTTTTCCAATTTCTGATAAAAAAGGCGTCGCATGAAAACCAATAATAAACATTAAAAGAACAAGTGGTAACAATACCCCTATTTCACTTCTACTTAAATCAGAAATTCCATGATTTTCTTTATGAATAATCTCTCCAAACATGACCCTTCTGAACATCCATAACATATAAACAGCCGCAATAATTACACCCGTTGTACTAATAACCACTATCCCATTAGACACGTAATTAGATTTGAAAGCTCCCAATAAAATCAGAAATTCACCCACAAAACCATTCAATCCAGGAAGACCCACCGAAGCTAATGTGGAAAGCATGAACATTAAAGTAAAAGTGGGCACTACTGCCGATATCCCTTGATATTTCTCTATTAATCGTGTATGCGTTCTGTCGTACATCATACCTACTAAAAAGAACAAAGCAGGAGTAGAAATACCATGATTTATCATCTGAAGAATTGCACCACGCATCGCCTCATTATTAAACGAAAAAATACCTATCACAATAAAACCCATATGCGCCACAGAAGAATAGGCTACCAACTTTTTCATATCAGGTTGTACCATCGCCGCCATCCCACCATAAATAATTCCTATCATCCCTAACCAACACATCGTACTTGCATAATATACCGATGCCGCAGGAAATAAAGGTAAACAAAATCTTACCAAACCATAAGTACCCATTTTTAATAATACCCCTGCTAAAATCACAGAACCTGCCGTAGGAGCCTGCGTGTGTGCGTCCGGCAACCACGTATGCAACGGAAACACTGGAACTTTAATCAAAAAACTTAACGCAAACGCTAAAAATAACCACTTCTCTACCCCAAATGGACTATATCCATTACTAGATAACCATGCTTGTATTTGTGTATAACCCTTTGTTATCGCAATAAAATCCGTTGTAAATGTACCATTTTTTAATGCATTTCCCGCTATATAACCCAAAAATAATATCGCCACTAACATCACAAAAGAACCTACCAACGTGTACAAAAAAAATTTAACCGCCGCATAAACCCTCGCCTGTACTTCTCTCCCTAATACCACCTGTGTTCCCTTACTACCCCACATACCAATCAAAAAATACATCGGAATTAGTCCCAATTCAAAAAAGATATAAAACACTATTAAATCCAATGACAGAAATACCCCTAAAACCCCCACCTCTAATAAAAGCAACATAGAGTAGTAAGCCTTGACTTTGTCATCAATAGCATTCATAGAATACCATATGGACAAAACAAAAAGGAAAGTAGTCAATAACACTAAATAAATTGATACTCCATCTACTCCTGTAATAAAATTAACATCATAATAAATATATCCCAAATTAGCCTTTAACCAAACATATGCAGATTTAAATACATAATCTCCCGCCGCATCTATTGTGCTATGTTTTTGATACTCATAATAAATAAAGACTGATAATAAAAAAGTTAGGATTGTAATGACTAATGCAATATATTTTGCCTGATGTTTTCCTAACACCAATATAAAAGGTACACCTACAATAGGCAAAAATATAAGAACGTTTAATAGTAAACTAACGGTTTCTTTTTCCATTTACAATACCAAAATTTCAATGGGCAAAGATAAATACATTTGATTTTGATTTCCTAATTTTTTTTGTAAAATTTTTATCCCTCAAACAAATTCATTTATTATATAAAAGTTTTCTATTTTTGCATGCCTAAACCAATATGAAATCATTATTATTTGTACTCTACCAATTTTCTTTTTTAAGCTTGATGGCTCAATTTCAACTCGGAACCTACGTCTCGGATAAAACTAAAGAAATTTTGGTCATTCACCATCAGGATAGCTTAATGCTTCTAAATCCCAAAACTAAAAAAATATTTATAAAAAAAGAACCTCTCTTCTATACAAGTTCTGACAATAAAGACACGCTAAAATTAACTATTATTGGAGACCTAATCAAAGACAATTACCTCGGCATAAGAGCATCTGATAACCCTAAAAGAATGTTTGATTTTTTTGATGAAAATACCAAAGCCGCTTATAGTTATATGTATTTCATTAAAGAAAACTTAAATACTTCTTTCACAAACTTTGAAACAGGACATATTATAAAAATTGATGTTTCTAAAAATTCTTTTACCCTAAAAACAAACTCTAAAAAAGAATCTAACTATAAAATCTATACTATTGACTATCCCAACCACAAAATCGTTATTTGGAATAATAAAAAGCAAAAAGAAGAAATCCTTTTCAAACTAGCCTATAGAAGTATTATCCTTGAATATAAAGGAAAAAAATACCATCTCTCCGAATGACTTCTTTTTACCCAACAATTAAAATATATAGTTTTATCATTTTAGGACTCCTATTATTGCGTTGTCAATCTAATTTACCTTCTAAACAAGAAGTTCTTTTAGAAAATTTTATTCGTTCCATACCCAAAGAAGAACGAACGGTTTTCCAAAACTATCGTCGTATATGGCTTTATTTAGCGAATACTTTCGCAAACGGTGATTTACCCTCGCATGATAACTTTTATTCTCTATTCCATTACAATATAAACGAAGAGAAATTCCTATTAAGAAAAATGCTCACCAAAGATTCCTTATGGAACCCCTATGCTATTGAATGTTTAGATACCCTAATCAAAAGCCAGTATCAACAAAATAACTATCAATCCGCAGGTCTAAAACTTGAATTTCAATATTCTGAAACTGACAGCGGTAGTAAATATAATAGCCGATTTAAAGGAATTATTCACTACGCCAATACTTCTAAATATGTTCAAAAAGATTACTTCCCTAAATATGTCCATGAAATTTACCCTATTCCTTTGATGTTAGATCTTACCGCTCCTAAAAAAGCCAAAACTTTTTTCTTCGTAGATTTTGATGAAGTTCAAGCATTAGACTCCATTTATAATGAATTTGCGTTCCAAATTTTATATAATGTTCGTTGGTTTTCACAACCTTTAATGGATACTATCCTATTCCGTAAATTTATTCCTTTTGAAGAAAAAAATATCTTTTTACAAGAGTACTATCGCATCGTCAAATTACAACAAATGTGCAATATGCCTGAAGAAGACTGGCAACACCGCTCCGTTAGACCCGTCCTTGATGCGCTTATCATTATTCTTGCCAAACAATTATTTGAACATCCTAATCCGTGGGAAATTACAGGTTTAAGCCCTGAACTTATTCATTTAGGTTTTATTACCCTCGCAAACCAATGGACTAACATAAGCCCCTGGCTTCATCATTATATTTCCTCCTCTTTACAAAATATCTTTCATTTCTATTATCCCGAATCTCAAATTATTCTAAAACTTCCCGCAGGAAAAAACAGTATCAGAAGAAAATCTAACGCAGAACCCATCCTTATTGCCCCTATCAAACTTATTTACAAACACCCCAAACAACCTATTCAAGAAATATGGATATCTTTGCCCATCACCCCAAAAAATTACCCAACCTTAAAAATCCTAAAAAAAAAATTTCATACTCTATCTCCTAATCGCTAATAATTTTTTTATCTATGTATACCTTGAATTCATTATTTTTGTCTATATGAAATCTCATTCCCTTCACTCATCCAACCTTTATAAACTTTTGCTTTTTCTTCTAATAGCTGTTATTGCTTCATGGGGGTATAATTTTGGCAGAGGAGACCAAGCCGAGATCATTCCTTATGCTATGTATCTGAACGGAAAATGGACTAAAAACTTACCTCTTTTCATACAAAATATCCAATCTTATTTTCCCAATGAACGTTTTGCTATTGCTTATTTAATCGCTTTGTGGGGAGACTATATTCCCTACGGTGTCCTTTTATTGCATCTGGTTACTACTTTTTACTTGTTGTTAGGAATTTACCAAATAGCCCAATTTTTTTTAAAAGACTATCTTGCCTTTTGCGTCGTTTGGTTAATAATGTTACCGTTATGGGGAGTTAACTGGGGTGGTAATGAGTTGTATTACAATAACTTTCAAGCATCCACCCTATCCAAAACCATTGCTACCTGGGGCATATATTACTTCCTAAAAAATCACTTTTCCAAAGCCTTTTATTTTTTCCTGTTTGCTACAATTTTTCATCTCCTTGCTGGTTTACAAATTGGATTTCTGTTATTCGGTAGTTATGTATTCCCAAACCTCCTACAACAAAAAAAATTCCCCCAAATTTACCTTTCACAAGTCCTATTTTTTTTATTTGCTCTAACTTACGCTCTGACCATGAAATTAGATATGGACAGCGGTATGCCCATCCTCTCTGATTTACAATATTTCGAGGCAATGTTCTACTGGAAATTCAACGAACATTATGTACCATTAGACGCACCTATTATCGGAATTTTACTCTATTTTTTATCTGTTTTAGCAATGTTGTACTACTTCAAACATCACAAATATCTCAATACATTTTTAATGTTACAACTTACAGGTATTTTTATCTATCTCATTGGATTTTATATTTTTAACTCTAATCTAATTACATCCTTACAATGGTTAAAAACCACTCTTTGGATAAAACTCTTTGGTATGATTGCTTTTGTAGGAATCTTGGATAATTATTCGAAAAAAGTAAACTTCAGTCGTTGGCTCTTAATTAACATTTTACTAATTCTTTTAGGGGCTATACTAATATTCAAATTTAATCGAATTTTTTTAGCTTTCGTATCCACAGGTACAATCTTTGCAATTATCCAAAAAAAGCTTAATGATAAATGGTTGGCAAGCATTTTACTGTTCATATCTTTCTGCGGGATTTACAATGCTCACCAAAGAATACCCCTTGACTTATTCTTTTTAGAAGACGATAGCATAAAACTTTGTCGTGAAATTCAAAAAATTTCTGAACCAATGCAAGTAATTGTACCTATTGATTTTACGCATTTAGAAAGCTACTGCGCTAAAAGTAGTTATGTAAACTTTATTGCAACCCCTAAAAAAAATCAATATTTTGCTGAATACCTCAAAAGAATTCAAGAAGTTTATGGATTAACTCCACATCGTGCACCAATCAAAAAAGAAAAAGACCAAGCTAAACACCATTATATAAAAAAAAATTGGGAGGATTGGAAAAAATTAAAAGAAAATGGAGCTAGTCATTTAATAACAGAAGAAGTTACTTTTGATGGAATAAAGCCTATAATTCAAACAGGCAAATGGTATTTATGGAAACTTTAATTTCAATATTACAGTTTAATAATTAGGTAATCAATAAAATACAGAACTTGTTTAAAGAAATATTTTGTGAATAAAAATATTACTTATAAATTTGCAAACAAAATGCATAAAAACAAAAAGAAATTATGGCAAATCAAGCAGTAGCAAATAACCAGAACTTATGGGGCGGTGGAGAAGATGTTAAGCCTTTAGGTGCCAGTCATGGAAAAATCATGATGTGGTTTTTTATTGTCTCAGACGCATTCACCTTTTCTGGCTTATTAATATCCTACGCATTATTAAGAATTGGTTCTCCTAAATGGGCTAACCCTGAGGAAGTTTTTCATGCGTTCCCTTTTATGGGAGATATGCATCTGCCCCTTGTTTTTGTAGGATTGATGACTTTTATCTTAATTTTTTCTTCGGTAACAATGGTTTTAGCAGTTGAAGCCGGGCACAGAAATGATAAAAAAGGGGTCATAATCAACATGATTTTAACTATTTTGGGCGGAATAGCCTTTTTGAGTTGCCAAGCTTGGGAATGGACACACCTTATCCATGGAGGAACCACTATTCACGGAAACCCCTACGGACCCGCAGTATTCGGACAACTCTTCTTCACTATTACAGGTTTCCACGGCGCACATGTAACCTCTGGAGTCATTATTAATATCATAGTGCTTGCTCTCGTTTATGCAGGTTATTTTGACCGAAGAGTCCAAGCAGGAGAACATGATCCCTACGAATTGGTTGAAAAAGTTGGGCTTTATTGGCATTTCGTAGACTTAGTCTGGGTTTTCGTATTTACATTCTTTTACCTAGTATAAAATTTTAAACTATAATATTATGGCACAAGACGTAAAATTTGGTAAAAAAGAAATATGGAAAGTTTTCTGGTTCCTAGCGGTGGTAACAGCCATTGAGTTTATTATTGCCTTTTCAATGGAAGAAAATCTAAAAACTATCAAAAATATTTTATTCGTAATCCTAACCCTTGTGAAAGCTTATGGAATTATGGCCTACTTCATGCATCTAAAATTTGAATTCTCTAACTTTAAAGCTACCATCATTATTCCATTTGCTTTTATTGTTTTACTACTTATTGCTCTTGCTTATGAAGGATCAACCTTAAATCTCTGGACATTCCTAAAATAAGCTTATTCCATTAATGAATAGATTTAAAGCGATTATAGGTGTACTAATCATTATTGTACCTATAATCGTTTTATTTATACTACACTTCTTCGGAAAAAATCAATTTAGTACTTTACCTATTTTAGGACCTCGCTCCTTGAGCGAAAAAGGTGATACAATATTCCATCAAATTCCTAAATTTCAATTTATCAACCATCTAAATCAACCTTACGGCTCTGATTCTTTAAAAGGCTTTATTCATGTTGCTGATTTTATTTTTACTACCTGCAATGGAATATGCCCCAAGATGTCCTCGCATTTTCAGCAACTACAAGATAAAATCTCTAAATTCTCAGATGTAAAGTTAATTTCTTTTTCTGTAGACCCCAAAAAAGATTCTATCCCAGTATTAGCCGACTATGCAAAAAAATACAATGCAAACCCTCATTACTGGAAATTTCTTCATGCTGAACAAGAAAAAATCATCGAAATTGCTACCAAAGGATATTTTCTTCCATTAGACCTCTCAGGGCAAGGTAAAGAATTCGGAATTACGCACTCTGAAATGGCTGTACTCGTAGACAAAGATTTAAGAATTAGAGGTTTCTACGACCTAACAAACCCTAATAACGTTAAAACTATTGAAGAAGATATTCGTATACTAAAATTAGAATACTCTAATCCCCAAATGATGCAAAAAAACCTTAAATGAATTTCTTAACAATATTTACCATGACATTTTTATTACTAATCAGTTGTAAAAAAAAACCTTATCATTATGTTATAAACGAAATTAAAAACCTCAAAATTATGGAAAATGAGCCCTCTTACCCTTTTTCTAAAAATTACAAACTATTAAGCTCACAAGATAAATCAGAATATCACCTTTTAATCAATTGTTTCGGTACAGAAATTACAGGAAATATCTATAACCCCCAAAATAACATTTTCTATGAGTTTCAAGGATTAATTGACCAAGTAGGTAATTTTATGGCTCTTATTTACAACACACAAAATCAAGTTACTGATACCTTGAAAGGATATTTTCAACATGATGATTTAAAATGTGCATTTACTTCTAATTATGAAAATGTTTTATTGGGAAGTATCGACAAAGAAAATTTTATCCCTATGAAAGTATACAGCCTTAAACTTTCAGGAAAATCTGAAAAATATCCCTTCAATCCTAAACCACAACTCATCGTCCACCATACATTTTTAACAACAAAAGATACTACACAAAAACATTTCTATTCTATACTTTCAGAAAACTTTTTTCATAAGGTTATATGTTGCAGTGACTCCATTTATGAATTAATGAGCAACAATATATTGAAATATAAAGATGATTTTGAAAAAAATATGGAAAAACAAAAAATATACCTACCAGTAGATAGTCTAAACCAAACCTGGATAAAATCCTTAGAAATTGTTTACAATAAAGATAGTTTAATCTCCTTACTTTACCAAAATGTCATAACCCATGGAAAACAAAAACAGAATCAATTCAAAACATTTGTATATGATTTTAAACAAAAAAAACTGCTATCTTTTGATGAATTGAACATAAAAAAAGTTCCCCAAAATATCAAAAATTTCTTAATTTATCCTAACTTCGTAAAAATATGGAACGAAGATGGCTCCACAGAAAAAATACCTATATCCCAAATTAATCTAAGGTCCCAACAATAATTTCTTTTTCAAACAAAAAAACTGGCACTTTTAATGCCAGCTTTTAAATTAGTTTACACTGTAATTAGCAATATAGTTCTAAAAGACATGATGGTGCAAACTTTCCTCTAAATAAGGATGATGCTCTGGAACAAGGTTTCTTTGACCTAATTTGTTCAATACAAAATAACCAAAAATTCCGAAGAACATCAGAAACATACCAATTTCCATAGGTCCAAAAATCCCTTCATGAGTTAATGTACCAGGAAAAACAGCAATATACAAATCTAACCAATGACCAAAAAGCACGCAACTACATACAATTGCTAAAGTTTTCATATTTCGCTTTGCATCACGAGTCATTAAAACAAAAAATGGTAAAATAAAGTTAATAAGAAACTTACCAACGAATATAGTAGAATATAGAGGACTATGTAAAATATTATAAAAGTAAAAGGTTTCTTCGGGGATATTAGCGTACCATATCAATAAATATTCACAGAACCATATATAGGTCCAAAAAATTGAGAAAGCAAATACAAATTTACCTAGGTCATGGATATGATTTTCGTTTACGTAACCCATGTAACCCTTACGTTTTAAGTAAAGGACGATAAGTGTTGCCATTGCTAAAAAGCTTACCCAAGAAGAAGCAAAAATATATACTCCGAACATTGTTGAGAACCATGCTGGTACAATAGACATGAACCAATCCCATGCCGCCATGGACATCGTTATTGCAAAAACAAATAAGAAAATAGCACCAGTTTTAAAACTAGCATTAAAAGAACTCATAACCGTAGCAGGATTATCCTGTTCTATAGAATGCTTCATAAACATTCTTTGGAAAACAATCCAAAGTATAAATATGAGCAACATTCTCCCTACAAAAAATCCCGTATTTAGGTACCCTAACTTTTCTTTGATTACATGGTAATGGTGGTCTGCTTTGAGTGCCTCCTCATCAGACCATAGATATAGTGAATGACTGAATAACCCTCCTAATAAAACTATTCCGAGTAAAATCAAACCTACTGGCAAGTATTCTGAAATAGCTTCAGGAACTCTTTTAATTACAACATACCAACCTGCATTACTAACCGTTTTGACAGCTAAAAAGAATACAGCTAAAATAGCGATCCCTGCAAAAAAATATGTATTTATTAACAAATTGGAAAACAATTGTCTTAACCATACAGCTGTATGTAAGCCACCATGATGTTCACCATGACCATGACCTGCGTCATGACCTCCAACCATTGCTAAAACAATACCTATAATTACTAATAATAATCCTCCACCAATAAATCCCAAAATATATTTCTTAGTTTGGTCATCTAAACTATATTTCTCTTGTATATTTCCTTCAATGTGATGTTGTTCTCCCATATTTATCTTGATTTATTTATTTTTTAACTTCCTCTTTGTTTGTTTCCTCTTTTTGGCCTATTTTACTTAACTCTTTAACATAAGCTGTTACCATCCATCTTTCTTTTGGGTTTAGTTGTGTTGCATGAGAACCCATAAGATTTTTTCCATAAGTTAAAGTGTGAAAAATTTTTCCTTCTGGTAAAGTACGAATGTAATCGGATTGATAATTTGCCCAACCTGGTTTAGGGAATTTACCAGAAGCCATTACGCTTCCATCGTTTCCGCCTTGTTCTCCATGACAATGCTTACAATATAGATTGAATAATCTTTTTCCCTCCTCTAAAAATTTATTATCAACAGAATATGGATTTTTGAGCTCTTTACCTGCCTGCTCATAACCATCCGCATCATTAGCATAAGGATAAACATAATCCACTTTTCCTACCGCCACTGTCCCAGGAACAGGTGCTTGTGCGTTCTTTTTATCCTTATAAAAATTATTATAATCTGTCTGAGAATAGGGGTCTAAAGGAATTGAATGATACATCTGTGATGCATATTCTATACCGGGGTCTGTAGGCTTCCTCCCACAACCTATAAAAATTATAGCAATAATAGAAAAATACTTCATATTACGCATGGGCTACCTCCTTTTTATTAGACTCTTTTTCCTCTTCTTTAATAGTGATAGCACCTGTATTTTTAAGAAGATTTTTTACATTTTCAATATCTTCTTGATTATCTGGTGTATCAATTACCAAAACAAATCTATCACTGGTTTGACGGGGGTCTATTAACTTTGCTTCCTTACCTGGATATAAACCGTTAGAAACTAAAAATGCGCCCACAATGCTAAACGAAGCAAATAACACGGTAAGTTCAAACATGATAGGAACAAAACTAGGTAAAGCAAAGTGAGGTTTACCTCCAATATTCACAGGCCAGTCTATTACAAGCATATAATACTGCATTAAAAAAGCTGTCAATGTTCCTAACGCACCAAATCCAAATGCTACATAAGGTAATCTTGAATATTTAATACCAAGTGCATTATCCAAACCGTGTACGGGAAAAGGAGTATAAGCTTCCTTAATATTTATCCCTTTTTTTCTAATCGTTTTGACCGCATCTAAAAGCACGTGGTCATCATCGTATATTCCGTATATTTCTTTGGTATTCATTTTTATTTTAATTTTAAATTAAAATTTTTGATTATCCGGTGAATGTGCAACATTAACATTTAACTCTCCAGAAGCATAGGAATGAGTATTTTTTTCTTTTGCTTCATCACTGCTTACTTTCATAATGGATTTCACCTCAGCAATAGCAATGACAGGTAATAATCTTGCAAACAATAAGAACAAAGTAAAGAATATACCAAAAACACCTATCATAGTCCCCCACTCAACCCATGTAGGATAGTACATCTGCCAACTGGAAGGTAAAAAATCCCTATGTAACGAAGTAACAATAATAACATATCTTTCAAACCACATACCCACATTTACGAGTAATGAAATAATAAATACTAATTTCATGTTACTACGAATGGACTTTATCCACATAATTTGGGGGGAGAATACATTACAGGTAAACATAGCCCAGTAAGCCCACCAATAAGGACCAAAGGCACGATTGATAAAAGTAAAACGTTCATAGATACTACCCGAATACCAAGCAATAAAGAACTCCGTAGTATAAGCTAAACCCACCATAGAGCCCGTGGCAATAACAATTTTACACATTGCATCCATGTGCCCATCAGTTATATAATTTTTGAGGTCTAACACTTCACGAGTGATAATCATTAATGTAAGCACCATACCAAATCCCGAAAAAATTGCACCTGCAACGAAGTAAGGTGGAAAAATGGTGGTATGCCAACCTGGGATAACAGAAGTAGCAAAATCAAATGAAACTATAGTATGAACAGAGAGTACAAGAGGTGTAGCAAGTCCCGCTAAAACTAATGAAGTAATCTCAAATCTATGCCATGCTCTTGCAGATCCCGTCCAACCAAATGACAAAATACTGTAAATTTTCTTTTGGATAGGATTGGTTACTTTATCTCTTACTAACCCTAAATCAGGAATTAAGCCTGTGTACCAGAAGATTAAAGACACAGAAAAATAAGTAGAAATAGCAAACACATCCCATAAAAGTGGAGAATTAAAATTAACCCACAAAGGTCCGTGAGTATTAGGTAAAGGAAGTACCCAGAAAGCGAGCCATGGTCTACCCATATGCAAACCTGGAAATATCGCAGCGCAAATTACCGCAAAGATAGTCATCGCTTCTGCCGCACGGTTAATGGACTGCCTCCACCCCTGACGGAACAACAACAAAATAGCTGAAATTAACGTACCTGCATGACCAATACCAACCCAGAATACGAAATTTGTAATATCAAATGCCCAACCTACGGTTTTATTCAAACCCCATGTTCCTATACCCGTAAATACGGTATAAGTCATACAGCCCAAGCCTACCATCATGACGGTCGCTGAAATTAAAAAAGCAAACCACCATTCCTTACTTGGAGCTGATACTATAGGTTTTAGAACATCATCAGTTACCTGTGCATAACTTTTTTTTCCTGTAACTAAAGGTTCTCTAATTGGAGATTCTGTCATAATGCTTTAAGTTTTAAAATTTATGATTAAACTTTTTGATTATCAATTTGATGTCTTACTTTTCCCATGTAACTAATATGCGGATACGTTTTTAACGCCTCAATTACACGATAACTTCTTTCATTGTGATAATATTTCGCAATTTTACTGTTAGGGTCATTCAAATCCCCAAAGATTATTGCGTTTGCAGGGCAGGCTGTTTGGCAAGCAGTATTTGCGGAACCATCAGGAAGGGGGGTTCCTGCCACTTTTGCTGATAGTTTAGCCGCCTGTAGCCTTTGTACACAGAAAGAACATTTCTCCATTACTCCTCTTGCCCTTACCACCACATCAGGATTGAGTACCATCCTTCCTAAATCATCTACAGGATTATAAATAAAGTTTTCATGATTAGTGTAGTCAAACCAATTAAATCTTCTTACTTTGTAAGGACAATTGTTTGCACAATAACGTGTTCCAACACAACGATTATAAACCTGCTGATTTAAGCCTTCTGAACTATGTGCAATTGCTAAAACAGGACAAACATTCTCGCAAGGAGCGTTATCACAATGCTGACATAACATCGGTTGAAAGGTTACTTGGGGATTTTCTTCAGGCTGTTCTAAATTTTCTTTGGTTGAAGAATAATATCTGTCTATACGTATCCAGTGCATCTCACGACGCATCAAAATTTCTTTTTTACCTACTACTGGAACGTTGTTTTCTGCTTGGCACGCAACAACACACGAACCACAACCTACACATGCATTCAAATCTATTGCCATTGCCCAATAATGCCCATTTTTATCGTAATTCTTCCACAATGTTACATATTCAACAGGCTTCTCTTTCTGTAACTTAGTAAACTCCGCATGCGTATATTCCCTTAAAATATCCTCACTTCTACCCATTATCGTATGGTGCGTCTGAGTAGCCGCCAACTCGTACTTCTCATCGGTTTTTTCAATACTAACCGTATTATAAAATAGTCTATTACCATTCGCATACTGAACTAAACCATAGGCATTCGCACCTACGTTATTTCCCGCTTTTCCTGCGGCTTTTCTACCATAACCTAATGCTACCCCAATAGTTTCGTTAGTCTGACCAGGCTGTACCCAAACAGGCAATTTTACTTTCACAGAACCCGCCGTTACATTTACAACATCATTCGTTCTCAATCCTAATTTGTCTGCAAATGCCTTTCCAATCGTAACATAGTTATCCCAACAAACCTTAGTGATAGGGTCAGGTAGTTCCTGTAACCAAGGATTATTTGCCGCAGAACCGTCTCCTAAACCTACTTTCACGTAAAGTTGTACTTCCGTTCCCGTAGATTTTATTTCATTGACAGCAGTTGCCGCACTCTGCAATATTCCCCCTTTAACTTCATACGATTGGGATTCTACTTTCTTTAAACCCGCATAACCACTCTGTAATGATTGTATCCAAAAATCCTCGAAAGAACCTTTTTCTTTGTTATAAAAATTTTCTTTCCAAAAATCCCGTATATACTGATAGAAAGTTCTTTTATCCTCTAACCATGCCAAAAGCGAATCTTGATATTGGCGAGTATCAAATAATTTATTGATGGTAGGCTGCTGCAAGCCCAATACTTCTTGAGACGGTCTTGCATCTGACCATGATTCTAAATAATGATTATCGGGAAGAACATAATTACAATGTAAAGCGGTTTCGTCCTTAACCGGAGCAAAGGAAATCTTTGTTTCAACATTTTTAAGTAGTCCTTCTAATTTGCTCGCATTATAATAATTATAAAGGGGATTGGCATTCACAAATAAAACGGTTTTTACTTTTCCTGCTTCCAAATCTGAAACAAAATTTTCAAAATCTGTATCAATTCCCTGGAAGTAATTTAAAGAATTATCTAAATCAATGGTAGCACCATAATTACCTAACATAGCATTGATTCCGTTCACTAAAATTTGAACGTTAGGATTGTTGGAACCAGAAACTACAATGGATTTACCTTTAGCTTCCACTAATTTTGCTGCGGCAATATCTATATAATTACCAGCTAATTTGACACCGTCTCCATTCAAAATAGGCTTACCTAACTGAGAAGCAATTGCATTATATAATGCTAAAATTGCCGCACCTTCTTGGCTAGGCTTCATAGGAATACGTTTATCCGCATTTGCCCCTGTCAAAGTCATATTCGTTTCAAATTGAATATGCAAAAGCATTTCTTTCTTATCCAGAAGTCTTTTAGCTTCGGCGTATTTACGTATATTTCCCGTAGGTGAAAGCCAAGTACCTAAAAAGTCAGCGTTAAATCCTACTATTACATCGCATTTATCAAAATGATAATTAGGTATAGTTTTTTTCCCAAAACATTTTTGATTAGCTTCTAATAAACCTGAATAAGAAATAGCGTCATAAGTAACTATTTTCGCTTTAAACTTATCGGCGAACTGATTCATTAAATTCTGCGAAGAAGGGGAAATCGTTGAAGCCGTAACCAAGTAAATACTTCCTACAGAAGAAGCCAAGGCAGTTTTGATGGCATTATCCACATCCTCCCATTTAGCAGGCTTATTATCTTTTAAAGGACCTTTTAATCGGTTATTATCATAAAGTGACAACACTGATGCCTGCGAACGAGCAGATGTACCTCCCATAGAAATAGGGGATTCAGGATTACCTTCAATTTTGATAGGTCTTCCTTCTCTTGTTTTTACTCGAACCGCCACATATTCTAATCCGTCCCAAAACGTTGTAGAATAATAGTTGGGAACACCCGGAGTAATTTCATTAGGTTTTACTACATAAGGCAAAGCATATTTAACAGGTGTAGAAGTACAAGCCGCTAAGGTCGCCGCACCAATGCTAAAACCTAAATATTTCAAGAACTCTCTTCGGCTAGAAGTTAATGCTGAACTTGCCGCTTGCTCTAATAGTTCATCCACAGGAATATCCCTTTCAAACTCTTTATGAGCATTCTCTACAAACCCTGGCTCTTGATGTAGTTCTTCTATACCTCTCCAATATTGTTTTTCGTTTGTATATTCCATGATAGTTTTTTCAAGTTAACAAATTAATAATGACACTTCGCACATTCAATACCACCCAAATCCGCAACTGTAATCTTGATCTCTTTACCTTCCTGCTTAGCTTTTTCTTTTTTCTCTACCCATTCATTATGAACAGTAGTGTAGTAATCATTTTTATTCACATCTACTTCGGTTTGTCTATGACAATTGATACACCAACCCATAGATAAATCACTATATTGATACACTTCTTCCATTTCTTCAATAGGTCCATGACATGTCTGACATTGCTGACCTCCTGCAACTACGTGCTGCTGATGATTAAAGTAAACGAAATCTGGTAAATTATGAATTCTAACCCACTCAACAGGTTTTCCTTGTTCATAGTATTTTTTTATTTTTTCTATTTCTTTGGTACCATATTTAGGACCTTTTTCAATATAGTTATGACAGTTCATACAGATATTCGCAGAAGGTATTGTAGCGGATTTAGATTTTTCTACACCCACATGGCAATAATTACAAGCAATGCCATACTCCCCTGCGTGTAATTTATGAGAGAATGCAATAGGTTGGATAGGTTGATATCCTTGATGTAATCCTACACTTCTTGCATAAGAGACTAATTTAGTAGTACCTGCCGCTAATAAAACAAATGTAATTGAACCTGATATGTATGGATTTCTAACCAAATCTCTCATAGTTTTGATTGCACCAGCCCAAGTATAGGGTTGTTTACCTTCTCTTGAACGAAGTACGTTAATTAGGATAGCGGCAGCAAAAAGTAATGCTAGCGCAGCAAATACAAGTAGACCTGTTGTAAAAAGCAATAAAAACTTTAAAGTATCGGTATCAACGGGCGGTTGGGGAGACACTCCACCACCTCCTCCTGCGGACGCCTGATTATCCTGACCACTGCTTGACGCACCTTCTTTTATATACGCTAAAATATCTCGTATATCATCATCAGATAAATCAGGAAATGCCGTCATCACGGACTTGTTGTACTCATTGAATAATTTAACCGCATAAGCATCCCCCGATTTAATAACCTCCGAAGAATTTCTTATCCACTTGATAAGCCATGCTTCGTCTCTTCGTGTTTCTATTCCTGCTAATGCTGGACCTACCACCTTCTTGTCAATAGCATGACAAGATGCACAACGCCCATTAAATAACTTTTTCCCATTCTCAACATCCGCTTG
This sequence comes from uncultured Bacteroidia bacterium, assembly GCA_938005475.1. Taxonomy (GTDB): domain Bacteria; phylum Bacteroidota; class Bacteroidia; order J057; family CALLMJ01; genus CALLMJ01. The sequence continues at coordinate 56,663 of CALLNY010000018.1, forward strand.
TATAAACGAATAATTGAATAACAGTAAAAAAACTATTAGGGCTTTTTCTATTGCGATTCTTTTTATGATGAATAATGCTATCATACTGAAGATACCAATTTCAAAAACGCTGTAAAATTAGATATTTTTTTTCTATTGCAAATTTTTTCATTATACTTATTTGTACTTTTTTTAAACAACTGAATATTTAGAACCATTCTAAATAAAAAATTCTGATTTACAATATTTTAATAATTCACTAAAACTCTTGGGAATAATAATTTTGTCTAGGAACCTGTACTTTAATGAACCCATGCTTCGTAAGCATATGACAACCATTACAATTCATCAGCATTGCATTATAACTCTTATCAAATTCCGAGTAAGCCTTACTTTTTAACTTCTCTTGAAGATCTTTAATTTTAGGATAAAGCATTTCTCGCATTTGTGAAGAAACATTAATACCATCTTCCATCTTATTTGCTTTTATTACTTTTTCTACAGTCTCCTCTAATTCCTCTAAATAAAAGTCTGCTAACTCCCAGTTCTGTTTCTTTGCAGCAAAGTATAACTTCTCCGAATAACGCTGTAAAAACATCATTTTCTCCGCTAATTCAAATTCCTCTTCCTGTTCTTCCCAATCATGAGACGCTTTGTTCTTTGTAAGTATTTGTGCTTCTAAATTTTTCAATCTCCCATAAAAATAAAAATTACTCAAAAAACTTACCCCCAATAAACCTAAAATTACCAAAATTAAAATTTTATTCATAATATTTTAAGGTTTTATCTTCTATTTTCTATCCCTTCCAGCAATAACTATGACAAATTCCTTACTATCAAGGTATTTACAAGATAACTCCAAAACTCTCTCGGGAGTTATGTATTTTATTAAATCTAACGTTTTTTTTAAATGATTAGTTTCAAGACCATTCAACTTTAATAAGGAAAGCATATCCGCAACTTGAAAAGGAGTTTCCAATGAAGACAATATACTCCCCATCATGTAATTTTTAACAACCCGCAACTCTTCTTCTTGTACCCTTTCATTTTGTAAAATCTGTATTTCTTTGTAAATTTCATTTAAAGTATCTTCTACATACTCGTTCGCTACATCCGTAGATATCACAAAATAACCATTTTCTTTCATACCAACAAACCCGCCATAAATACCATAAGTAAATCCCTTTTCTTCACGTATATTCTTCATTAATCTTGAACCCCAAAAACCTCCTAATAAGGTCCCTAAAACTTGTAACTCTTCATAATCTTGGTGGTTACGTGCAACCGATAAATGCCCTAGTTTTATTGAGCTTTGCACTGAATTTTCCATCCATTGATAATGCTTACCTACCTCGCTTGTAGGAGTAATCGTTTTTGATGAAGCAGTATTTTCATTAGTTTTCAAGGTTAATTTTCCAAAGTATTGATTTAAAAGTTGATAGACCACTTCCCCGTCAAAATTTCCTGATACAATCCAGTAAACTTGATTTTTGAGTACTTCCTTTTGATAAAAGTCATGGATATGCTCTAACTGTAATGATTGAAAATCTTCTTTGGTGGCTTTTTTTCCATAAGGATGATTTCCCCATAACTTTTTCAGAAATAGGCGGTTAGCCACAGCATGAGTTTTTTTTTCTTCAATTTCAAGGCTTCTAATAGCCCTCTGCTGATATATAAACCACTCATTTTCAGGAAAATTGGCTTGAGTATAAACCTCGTATAATAAAGGAATTGTGTTATGAATATGTTTACTAGGAGTACTTAAAGTAATAACACTTTGCTCAAATCCTGCTGAACTAGCTATTTCCGAACCATAACTATCCAAAGCTTCTGCCAACTTAGAAGAAGTAAAACGATGCGTTCCGTCCGTTAAGAGTTTAAAAGTAGCTTGAGCCGCCGCATTTTCTTTCTCATAACAATGCCCTGTCCTAATAATACATTGAACTTCTAAAACAGGAATAAAGCCATAAGGTATCAAAATAACTTCTAAACCATTATCCAAATAGGCAGTCTCATATTTCGGGAAGCCTTGATAATGAAAAGGTTTTAATTCAGGTTGAACGGTTCTATCCAGCATAAGGCATAAATTTAAAGCAATAAGCAAGCGCTTGCAAATTTTTTACAAATATCTTACATTTTAGTAATTTCAATTTCAATTCTTCGGTTTAAGGCACGTCCTTCTTTGGTTTTATTATCTGCAATAGGTTTGGTATTACCATACCCTACGTAAGTGATACGTTTAGAATCTATCCCCATTTGCACAAGGTAATCCCGTACCGATTTCGCTCGTGCTTCCGATAGTTGTTTATTAAATTCCTGGGTAGAACCTATATCCGTATGACCACTAATCTGTATTTCAATTGTAGGATTGATTTTCATGAACTCCACCAATTTGTCAAGCCCTTCTAATGCGTCAACCGTGATCGTAGAACTGTTCGGAGCAAAATAAATATTACGCATTATCGCTTTAGCTTTCAATTTAATAGGAACTAAATATACATTATGTTCATAGTCTTTATTTGGAGCAATCTTAATTTCTTCTTGATAGGGCATAAAACCAGGTTGTTTCACAAAAATATTGAATGTACCAGCATGTATCGGTAATTTATACGTTCCATTTGTAACTTTTACTACCTTACGAAATTCATCGGTCTTTCCAAGTTCTTGAATAATCAATTCTACACTTTGAACTGGTTTTGAAAATTCGGTTTCAATCACTTTACCTGTTAAATAATATACTTTGGGGAGAGGCGGAACATCAGGCTTGTGAATGTTTTGATGATTATCATGGACTATCTCTTCTTTTTTCTCTTCTATTTTGATTTTTTTGATTTCTATTTTTCGGACAACATGATTCTCAAAATCGGATACATATAAATTATTAGATAAATCCATACAAATTTCAACGGGTCTATTGAACATAGCGTATTTTGCATCACCATCTTTGTAGCCAGTTTTGCCCGTTCCTGCAATTACAGAAATCACTTTCTTTTCAACGTCTACTTTAAAAATACAATTAGCACCACCATCCGCAATATAAAAAATATCCATAGGTCCTGAACAAATCCCTCCTCCTGAGCTGGTTCCATGAAAAAATTGTAACTTTTTTCCTTCTGTGCTATCTTTATAACCTGTAAAATAACGGTCTAAAACTGTTTCCACTTTTCCGTCCGCTAAAACCCTACGAATCGCTTGATTATCTGAATCTACCACGTATAAATTTCCATATCTATCCAAACACATCCCCACAGGTCCTGAAAAACGAGCTTCTTTTCCATAGCCATCCTTAAACCCCTCCGTTGGGCTTCCCGCATAAGTTATTACTTTCCCATCATTTAAAATTTTACGAATACAATTATTTCTTGAATCTAATACATACAAATTGTCCGTATAATCCACAAAAACTGAAATAGGACAGTTAAACAAGGCTTCTCTTACATTTCCATCTTTGTAACCTTTTTTACCAGGGACTCCTGCATAAGTTGTTACAACACCATAAGAAGAAATTCTACGGATACAATGATTCCAATAATCAGCTACGTAAATATTTCCATTTTTATCCGCACAAACTCCTGTGGGCCAGTCAAATTGGCTATTCATTTGAAAGCCATCTTTATGACCCGCTATTCCATTTCCGCCTATCGTAGTAATTTCCCCGAAAGTATTTACCTTTCTTACAGCATGGTTATCACTATCACCAATAAATAAATTACCGAATTTGTCCATTCCTATACCATTCGGAGAAGCTAACATCGCAACGCCCGTAGACCCATCTTTATAACCTCTTATACCATTGCCTGCATACGTACTAACCTCAATTTTTTCTATGAATTTTACTTGCTGTGTAAATCCATAAGTAAACCCAATTAGCCACCACGTTATCCCTATTATATTTTGTTTTTTCATGGTTGAAACTTTATTATGTAAAGGTATAAAAATTTCACAAAGTAAATAAGCACCTAAATATTAAAATTAGGATAGTAATTCGTTGAAATTCTTTTGAGTTTTACTTTTGAGGCAGTAAATACTGAACTTTTAGGCTAAATCAATTTTTTTTGTTAGATAGACATCTTGGACAGCATTGATGATTTGTATACCTTCTTTTAAGGGCTTTTGAAAGGCTTTTCTACCCAGAATAAGCCCCATACCACCTGCTCTTTTATTGACAACGGCTGTTATTACCGCTTCTTTTAAGTCAGAATCTCCCGAGGAAGCCCCCCCTGAATTGATTAAACCTGCTCTTCCCATATAACAATTTGCTACCTGATAACGTGTTAAATCAATCGGATGGTCAGTAGTTAATTTTTCGTAAACATATTTATGCGTTTTACCAAATTTAAGTGCGTTAAAACCACCGTTGTTTTCTGGTAATTTTTGTTTAATAATATCTGCTTGAATAGTTACACCGATGTGGTTAGCTTGCCCTGTGAGGTCTGCAGAGACATGGTAGTCTTTTTCAGCAGTTTTGAAAGCAGAATTACGAGTGTAACACCACAAGATAGTAGCCATTCCTAATTCATGAGCATATTCAAAAGCCTCACTTACTTCTTGAATTTGACGAGAAGACTCTTCTGAACCAAAATAAATCGTTGCACCCACCGCAACCGCTCCTAAGTTCCATGCTTCTTTTACAGAACCAAACATGATTTGGTCATATTTATTCGGATAAGTCAAAAATTCATTATGATTGATTTTAACGATAAAAGGAATTTTATGGGCATATTTTCGGGAAACAGAGGCTAATACTCCAAAAGTTGATGCTACCGCATTACATCCCGATTCAATAGCTAATTTTACAATATTTTCAGGATCAAAATACATAGGATTCGGAGCAAAAGAAGCACCTGCGGAATGTTCTACCCCCTGGTCTACAGGCAAAATAGACAAGTAACCTGTTCCTTTAAGCCGTCCATAATTATATAAGGTTTGTAAGCTACGAAGGGTTTGATTACTACGATTAGAATCCTTCCATATTTGGTCTACAAAATTGGTGTTCGGAGCATAAATACTTTTTTTATCAATGGTTTTACATTCATGCTTTAAATAATAATCCGCATCGTCTCCTAAAATGGTTACAATCTTATCTAATGACATACTTATTTTGAAATTTCTGCGAAATTAGTGTATTTTTAATAAAACCCAAAATTATTCTTTAAATTACTAATCAATAACCACTCCTAAATATATATGCCATTTTTAAAAAAATAAAAAACGGTTCTACTATGAAAGTAAAACCGCATCATACACACAACATAAATAAATATAGTTTATTAACTACTTATCAGGCTCAAAACGCAGTTGGTTAATTTTATAGGTGTTACCATATTTTTTAATAAAAATATTGGTATCAAAAGCACCTTTTGTACTAATGTAAGAACCTACTGCGTAAATATTATCTCCTGCATTTCCTTTATGCAAGATGCTAAAAGAACGAACAGGATAGTTCATAAAAAACTCTTTTACTACATACATCGCATGACTATTGGAGTAGGTCTGTTCTTTGTCTATGATGGTTAAATCTACCATAGAATTAAAATAATTGGATAGGGCATTAGCATCCGCTTTTTTAATAGCTTGCTCAATCTGTTGAAATACTTCATCAGATTGATTTTGAGCTAACAAGAAACAGCTATACTGCAGTAAAAAAAGGATTATTAGAAATACTCTCATTTTATTTTGATTGTAGCAAATTTCATACCAAAGTTAAAAATTATTGATAATTCCTACATGAATTCTACCTCTTGTAGGCTGAAAATTTAGATTTTCGTATTTACCTATTGCATAACTTACCGACATAATTCCTAAATTAGTACTAAAATTAAGTGCAATACCTGTGCCAATAGGCTTATAAATTTGGTTTTGTTGAAATTTTATTTGATGGATATAAGCTAAATCTGTAAAAATTCCTAAGTAAGAAAGTTCTTCAAGGATTAGGCGATATTCTATCGTGAGTAGTCCATAGTAAGCCGCCCAAAAAGTGTTTTCATTAAATCCTCTTAATAATTTGTAACCACCGATAGGTCTTAAATCATTATCAAAATAGTTTTTTTGGTTCAAATAATAACCTTGAACTCCTAAAACTGCAACGGTTCTCTTCCCGATAGTGGTATATTGAAAAACTTTAATTTCTACTTCTTGTTTAGGTTGTATTTTACCAATTCGTTCGTAATCTAAATTTTCTAAACCTCTTACTTTCAATATATTACGAACACCTGCGTTTCCTAAAAACATGAGGTAAGTACCCTTAGCAGGGTTCCATGGATTATCTAATTGTTTCCATTGATATCCAAAGGCATAAGTATTAGAACGGGAGTCTAACTGTGGGGGAGGCGGCCAGTTTACGTTCTGATAACGACTAACCGATATTAAATTAGAAGTTTTCCGTTGATAAGAAAATAAAATCTCTGATTCAGGGTTAATCAAGTAACTCCCCCCAATTTTAACTTCCCTATTCAAAAAACTGGTATCCTGCTTGAATAAACTAAACTGTAAATGAAATTTTACAGGCAATTGCAACACAAAAGGATGAATATACTCAAGATGTAACTTTTGTGATAAATTTTGCAGTTTATCATATTTCATACGCAGAATTTCACCTTGTCGGAACATGCTAATAAGAGCGAAATCAGCCATTACAGTAAATTGTAACTTTTGTATAGCATTTTGCGGAGGTAGTAAACCAATCAACAAATCAAAACGATTATTCCTTAATTTCTGAAAATCTAATGTGATTTTGGTTGTACTATCCGAAAACTGCAATTTGGGAGATTGAATTTGGTGATAATACTCTGAACATTTTAAATTTTTGGTTATTTTTTCAATTTTTTCTTGATGAAATTTATCCCCAGGACCTAAATCGATGAGCTTATAAATAAACTTGGGGTTTTCTTTAATTCCTTTTGGAAGAATAATACTATCAATAGTATAAGATTTTTGTAAATCTATTTGTTCATGAATATCTATGTAAAGCGTATCTCCTTGTGGAGTATATTGCAAAGTAGGCAAAATATTTACCATAGGAAATCCTAAATTGCCGTAGTATGTTAAAACTTTTTTATGAAAATCATTCCAATTTTTCCATGAAAAAGGCTCTCCTATTTTTAAGTTTGAATTTTTCAGGGGATAGTTTTGATTATTCGAGTAACTTCTTAAAAAGTAAATTCTTCCTGTATGTAAACGATAGGGATTGGTGGTGGTATCAATTGTAATTTCTGCGTAACCAAGGCTTTGGTATTTACTTAAAAATTTAGGGATAAAGTTAGAAGGATTTTTACGAAGTAAGATTTTTTGAAAATCTTTTTGAATGTGAGGGGTTTGAGCGTTTAAAGACGCATACAACAATAGTACCAGCCAATATACTTTTTTCATGCTCATACAAAGTAACGAAATAAATTGTAATTTTGTGAACTTTTTTCAAGAGATGTTTTCAAGAATTGAACATATAGGAATAGCGGTCAAAGATTTAGAAGTATCAACGGAATTATTTACTCATCTTTTAGGGCAAGCACCTTACAAAACAGAAACTGTGGAGGCAGAGGGTGTAAAGACAGTTTTCTTTCAGGTCGGTGAAACTAAAATAGAACTACTGGGAAGTATTCGAGAAGATTCTGTTATCGCTAAATTCATTGCAAAAAAAGGAGAAGGAATACATCATATAGCCTTTGCAACTGATAATATCGTATCAGAATTACAAAGATTAAAAGAACATAGTTTTCAACTTCTTCACGAGCAACCAAAGGAAGGTGCTGATAATAAAGCCATTGCATTCTTACATCCTAAATCTACGAATAGCGTTTTAATAGAACTTTGTATGGATAAAACTATGTAGTAACTATGTCTAAAAAGAATAAAGATAAAAATTACAAGCCTACAATTACCAACCGCAAAGCGTCTTTTGAGTTTTTTTTTATAGAAAAGTTTACTTGTGGGATAGTTCTTACGGGGACTGAAATAAAATCGGTAAGAGAGGGAAAAGTACAAATTCAAGACGCTTATTGCTATTTTGATAAAGGAGAATTATACATCAAAAATATGGAAATTGCACCTTATGAAAGGGGTTCATTTAGTAATGTTGAACCGAAGCGGGTCAGAAAATTGTTATTAAAGAAGCATGAGTTACTCCGTCTCCAACAAAAATTAGAGAAAGGTATGACCATTATTCCGATAAAATTATTTTTTAATGAAAGGAATTTCGCAAAAGTAGAGATAGCCCTTTCGAAAGGGAAGAAATTATATGATAAACGCGAAAGCATCAAAGAAAAAGAAGTGAAAAGAGATTTACAACGTATAAATTCTAAAGTATGATGATAGCAGAGCACACGAAAGTAGACTTTCAGAACACAAATATAGCTTTTGCTTATAAAAGTGATAAAGAGTTAAGGAAAAGTTGGTGGTTATTTAAGAGTATGCAGTATCCATGTTTAGTAAAAGCGGGTCCTAAACTAGTGAACACGGCATTAAAATTACGTTTACCTATCGAATTTATACTCAAAGATTTCTTTTTTAAGCAATTTTGTGGTGGTACTTCATTAAAGGATATCCATTCAACGATTGAGTTACTGGGGAAATATGGTGTTTCCACATTATTGGATTATGCTGTTGAAGGAGAAAAAACAGAACAAGGCTTTGATAAATGTAAAGAACAACTCCTTAAAACCATCGAGTATGCTGCGAACAATGCATTAGTTTGTGCATCTGCCTTAAAAATCACGGGGATAGGTAGTTTCGAGGTGTTAGAAAACTACCAAAAAGGGGCTATGTCTGAAAAAGATCATATAGCTTTTGCTAAAATCTTACAACGGTTAGATGAAATCTGTAAAAAAGCGTTTGAACTTAAACAAACCGTATATATTGATGCTGAGGAATCTTGGATACAAGATACTATTGATGAACTTGCCGAACAGATGATGGAAAAATATAATCAAGAATATCCCTGTGTATATACTACGATACAATGCTATCGCCATGATAGGTTGGGTTATCTTCAAGAAATCATTCAGAAATCTCGTAAGAAAGGTTACATTTTAGGCATCAAATTAGTACGTGGAGCTTATTTAGAGAAAGAAAATGAAAGAGCCAAAGCAAAAAATTATCCTACTCCCATGAATCCTACCAAAGAAGTGACAGATAAAATGTTTAATTTATGTGCCCAAATTGCGTTAGCGCATTTGGGGCAAGTATGGTTATGTGCAGGAACCCACAATGAAGCATCTTGCCAACTGATTATTCAAGAAATGACTGACCTAAATATCCCCCCAAATGATGAAAGAGTGTATTTTGCTCAATTGTTTGGAATGTCTGACCATATTTCTTTTAATTTAGCGAAAGCGGGATACAAAGTATGTAAATATTTACCATACGGTCCAGTAGAAGCTGTATTACCTTATCTTTTTAGAAGAGCAGAAGAAAATTCTTCGGTAAAGGGGCAATCGGGTAGAGAATTTTTATTAGTAGACAAAGAATTTAAACGAAGAAAAAGCAATCCCTTAGCTTGGTGGTAATATGATTTTTATCGAATTAAGGTGACGTTATAAACTGCATCTAATGAGTTACCATTACTCCATTTTCCTTTCACCAATACCACATAAACACCTTCGGGGGCATTGTTGCCGTCCCATTCTAATCCTTGATAAAGAAGCTTTCCTGCTTCATTGTAGATAAACAGTTCATATTCCAAAGGTTCAATGGCAATTGGTTTTAGCGTTTCGTTTTTACCGTCTTGATTGGGAGTAAAAGCGTTCGGCATGAACAATAGATTACATTCGTTTTTTACGATTATTTCTTCAGTGGTAGAACATCCATTCACATCGGTTTTTATAACCGTATAATTATCAGGCTTTGGTGTTATGATAGTACGAGTAGTTTCGTTAGTATTCCACAAATATGTTTCTGCTGGTCCTGCGTCTAATAAAATACTTTCTCTGACAGAGCAAAAGGTAGTATCCAAAGGCATATAACGTTGTTTAGGCGCAGAAATTTTTACTTGAAAAGTATCCTCCCAAACACACGTCCCTGAGCGTATCCATTTAACGATGTAAGTACCGTTTTGAGTGATGGTAAAGGTATCAGCAGAAAGATTGTTATCCCATAACGCTTGGGCGTCCATAAAAGGATTAATATAGGTGATAAAAGATTGCCCACAGAGGATTGTATCCCTAAAATCATACTTGGGTGTATCTACAAAAATGACTTGGATGGGAAAGATTTCAGCACAATATCCTTCTCCAAAAAAAATTTTAACATTATAATTTCCTGAGCGATCAATAGTTATGCTTGGAGCACTCAATCCATTAGACCAAAAATAACTTGCTCCAGAGTTTAGGGCATTTAGGGTTACCATCTCGCCTTTACATGCGTATAAGAGTGTTTGGGGAAAGGGATTTTGTGGCTTAGCATAAACTTTAATTTTTTTGGTCACTTGATAGCCTTGTTGTTTTAATTGAATAAAGTACTCACCGGGTTGAGCGAAGGCATATTTTAGACAGCTTCGAGCCGTTGAAAAAACTTGGTTTTGGATAGTCCATTCAAAATTACCTTGCAAATTAGAATTAGCACATAAGACAAAAGAGTCCGTTGCACAAACAGAAGTGGGTAATTCAAAATTTAATGGTGGTTTTGTGAGGTAGGATTGTACAAAGTTAGGTAGACCATACTGCACTACATAATTTGGGGTAGGCAAGCCGTTTACTAAGAAATTACAGGCTGTTCCATAGAGATTAGGCTTTTCTATGACGGCTAATGCTTGGGCATCTTTTTGGGCTATGTACATTTTTCCATCGGGAGCATTCGTAATATCACCTATCCATATTTCAGGAGTAAATAAAGGGCAACTCCAACTTCCTACAAGGTTCCATTGGTTCGTTGTACTCCATTGATAAATTTCATTGGTTAGTATTCCACCTATACCAAAGAAATATCCTGTAACATATAAGAATTGTCCGTTCGGAGAGAAACTAACACCATAAGGGTTTTGTAAGCTTTTCTGTCTGGGATTAGATAGTACACCATTTTGAAAATCAAAACTTTCCACTAAATTAAGGTAAGGGATAGCACAGGCTACTTGGTCTCCTTGCAAGGAAAATTTCATAGTCCCAGAGGCAATGACGCTGGTTCCTGTATGAATGGTACCGATATGGGTAGTAACAGGATTACTGATTCCCGAGGATGTGATTGCGTAGCAAATAAATTTATCGGAGTTCCACTCGTGAGTTAGTAACCAGAAATCTTTATGGTTATTTTGGTGTACGGCGGTAACCTTTTCGCAAGTAGGTTGATAAAGTAAAGAGGGACCTGAAAGAATAGTTTGAGCGGAAGCACTCAATAAATAATAGTGTAGTCCACCTGAACCGTAAGCACCATTAACAAATAAGAAGAGCGTATCTTCATGGGAAGGATAAGGGATAAAAAGGGAGGATTGCGCGGCATCTGGGTTTCCTACTAATTGATTGCTAATGAGTTGATGATGCTTACCATAGAGGTTCTTCCCATCAGTATAAAACAATAGATTACCTAAAGAATCTGAGATGGTAGCACAACCTTCAGGGGATTTGAGTTGCCCGTGTGTAAGAGGAGCGGCGTAACCATTCGTAAAATGAATACCATTAAAATTTCCGAAATACCAATAGTTGGCTTGAAATTGCGCATAACCTTGAAAAAAATAGCATACAAGCCCTAAAAATTGTAAAACTCTGGTTTTTATCATAAGTAGCAAAACTACAAAGATTTCTAAAAAAATTTGCTTTTAAAATAAAAACATTGTAAGTTTGCAAATAATTAAATATTATGAATAATATCAAAAATATTTTTATTTTATGTTCGTTTTTTTCGTCTATCAATAATTTACTGGCACAATTAGACACTGTATGGACACGAGCGTTTGGAGGTTCTCAAAATGAAATACTTGGTACCGTTCTACCGAATAACATGGGTTCGCCTGGTGCATCTATTGCCAAATATGGTAATTATTTATTTGCTGTTGCATCCACGTTATCAAATGATGGAGATTTACGATATAACTATGGAAGTGAAGATATATGGGTCATAAAATTAAATTTACAAGGTGACACAATATGGACAAAAAGCTTCGGTGGGAGTGATTACGAGAGAGCTTATAAGATTTTAGCATTAAATGATGGAGGTTGTGTGATTGTGGGGAGTACGATGTCTAACAGTGATGATTTTATCAATTCCAAAGGTGGTTCTGATGGCTTTTTATTACGATTAAATAGCAACGGGGACATAGTATGGTTTAAGCGATATGGTGGTTCTAATGCAGATTATCTGTATGACGTTATTCTTACGAGTGATGGTAATTTTTTGTGTGTAGGAGAAAGCTTTTCTATCAATGGAGATTTAGTAGGTACGGGGTCAGGATTATCTTGGATAATAAAAATCAATGCGTCGAATGGTAACCGTATATGGAGCAAAACTTATCAAGGTCCTGATAGTGGTTCGCAGGATTATTTAGATAACTTTTTTAGAGTCATAGAATTAAGCGATGGCTCGGGATTTGTTGCGGCTGGTTACACAACACCTTATTTTTATGATTTCGACGCAGATGACATTCATTATGAAAAGATTGATAACAATGGTAATGTAGTTTGGTCTAAAAAAATAGGCTCTACAATGGGGGGCGATGCAATTGGTAATATAGTGGATGGCGGTAATGGGCAATTTTATTTAGTGGGTAGAGTAATAGGAACTGGTTCTATTGTTTCTAATTATTACGGAGGAAGTGGTGATGTTTGGATTGTGAAATGTGATGCACAAGGTAACCATTTATGGAATAAAAATTGGGGGGGTACTGATTGGGAGTTTGCTTTTGATGCTAAAAAAGATAGCTTAAATAATTTGTATATAGGAGCCTTCACTAGAAGTACGGATTATGATGCCGCAGGAGTAAGTTATGGATTACAAGATTATTGGTTTCTTAAAACCGACACTTCCGGAAATTTATTATGGAAGTATCGTTGCGGAGGTTCAGATAGGGATATAATCCTAGGCATAGAGGTATTAGATGTGAATTCTGTCGTAGCAATAGGAAGAACTTTTTCAAACGATGGTATGGTAACCTTAAATAAAGGTGGCTCTGATGTTTGGATTGTTCGAGTAGATTCCTTAAATAATACAACCTCTACAACTAATTCACATATACAACCTTTATTTTCCTTTTATGCTTTGGATAATCAAAACTATTCCCTTTCCACTGAGGAAGGTATAAATCATATTCAAATTTTTAATTTATTGGGTAATTTAGTTTTTGAACAACGTCTCATCAATCCACAATCTAACCTAAAAATCCCTCTGCATGAAGCTTCGGGCATTTATATCTTAAATGTTATTACGGATAAACAAGTTTACTGCAAAAAATTTTATCATCCATAAATAAAATATACCCCAAAAATAAATTTTCATAGTTAACTTTTTACTTGAAAATAATTATCTTTGTGAATTAAAAATCACAATCATGAAAAATATTATTCTTATTTTATCAGTTTTATGGATTGCATCTTGTAATATGATTGAAAAAAATCAACAAGACTTAACCAAACGATTAAAAGGAACTGATTGGATGCATGGGGATTACTACTACAAAGGTAGTGATGGTATTTACAAAAAAAGTAATGAGCGTTTAGATGCTTGTATTTATGGTAATATATTGCGTTTTGATGCAGACTCTGTTCTTATGGAAGATGCTGGAATAAAATGTACTAAGCCCGAACTTAGTCATTGGGGAAAAAAATATGCTTACAAATTAAGTTCAGATAACCGCTCTTTAGATATTCTTATCCCAAATAAACCCTTGAATTATAAAGTAGAGGCTTTCAATGATGATGAGTTAAATTTAAGTTTAAAATCCGATCCCAACGGCGTGATTTTTTATAATCGTTTAAAAGAATTTAAGTAATCGATATGATTAGATGTCTTACTATTCAAGGATACAATATTCCTTTTATCCTTCAAAAAAATCCCCAATATTCCGTTCGACTGATTTTTGAGTCTTCTTTCTTTATCATAGAAACTAGCACTGGTCAAATTGATGACAAGATATTAAAATTTATTTATGATAAATCGGAGTGGATACTGAAGCATTACTTAACATTTAATAAAGAACAATTAGTCAATAAATTGCTACAAGAGGGAAAAATATGGCTTCTTGGAAAACTATTTAATTACAAATATGTTCAGAGCAAAAATAACTTCTTTCGTTTTGAAAATCAAGAATTAATTATTTTTACAAAAATTTCTAATCCTGATATAAAGACAATTTACAAAGTTATCAGAGCATTTTCTAAAAAATTTTTAACTCATAAAACTTTTGTGATTGCACAGGAAATTGGTTTGTTTCCTAATCAAGTAACAATAAGAGTACAAAATACGTTATGGGGGTCTTGCTCTTCTCAAAAAAAAATCAATCTCAACTGGCGTCTAATTTTTTTAGAACCATCCCATATTGATTATGTAATTATACACGAATTATGCCACCTAAAACATATGAACCATAATTTACTTTTTTGGGATTTAGTGGAGAGTTTTTGCCCGTATTATAAAGAAAGCGAAAAATACCTGAAAGAAAACCATTGGGTTTTGAATATTTATAAAGAATAAAATTTTATTGAAAAATTGTGAGATTAGGTATCCACAACTCATAAAGCTGAAAAACGACAGCGTCAAGCATAAAGATGAAAAATATTAACAAGCAATAAAATGAGGTGATATGGAAATTTGTACAGTGTGGTATTAAGGCAAAATAATCCATAAACTAGAATTTTGCAGGAGGATAACTTAATTTCATGTTCTCTAAGGTTTCAAGTATTTTTTGTGCAATCAGGTACTCTTTATAAAAGTTATGGCCGGAGGGAATAATTTCCCAAGGCACGACATCACACTTTTCAAAAGCTTCTTCGTAGCATTTTCTGTACTCAGGCCAGTATTTAGCTTCTTCAAGATCTTGATGGTTAAATTTCCACATTTTATTGGGCATAGTTTGGCGTTCTAAAAAACGTTTTTGTTGCTCTTTTTCAGAGATATGTAAATAAAATTTAAGGATAGCGGTTCCTCTTTCTTGTAGAAGTTCTTCAAAACTATTGATGAAATCCAGACGTTTTTTAATAATTTTTTCGTCTACCCATTTGTGTACTCTTACAATTAAAACATCTTCATAATGAGAACGATTAAAAACATGAATCATACCTTTGGGAGGTACCTTTTTATGAACACGCTACAAGAAATCGTAATCTAATTCTTCTTCGGTAGGTTTTTTAAAAGAAATTACACGAATCCCCATAGGATTTACTCCAGAAAAAACATCTCTTATTGCTCCATCTTTTCCTGAAGCATCCATTCCCTGTATAATCACTAAAAGACTCCTTGAATGGCTCGCATAAAGCACGCTCTGAAGTTCTCCAATTTTTTTCACTATCTCAGCGGTCTCTTGTTTAATTTTTTCTTTATTAACCTCTTTGGGAGACCGAGTATCGATATCTAATAATTTAATTTTTGCCATGATTAGTTAGTTATTTTTTTTAAAATGAGCGGGAGGTTCAAAGATTGTACCGCAATTTTTACAGGTTCTTAGTTCTTCATTTTCATAAAAGGATTTCAAGATAGGCTGTAATTGAGTAGTTAAGTTAGTGAGAAATAGTTCCACATGATAAAGTAAATGATTACAATTTTCGCAATACCATTCTAAAGCATCGTTAGATTCTCTAGTTCTTTCGATGACCATACCTATTGTATTTTCTTTTCTTTGAGGTGAATGAGGGACATTCGGTGGTAATAAGAAAATTTCTCCTTGTTTTATGGGAATATCTTTAATTTTTTTATTTTCATCCAGAATTCTTAATACCATATCCCCTTCGATTTGGTAAAAAAACTCTTCTGTAGGGTTCACGTGAAAATCTTTTCTTGCATTGGGTCCTCCAACGATGGTAACCATAAAATCCGTGTTCTCCCAAACCAATTTGTTACCAACGGGTGGTTTTAATAAATGCCGATTTTCTTCTATCCACTGAAATAAATTTAACGGTATCATACGATAAAAATTATTTACCTAAGTAAAACTTTATTCCTATATTAAAACGTAATGCACTATACGAGGAAATTAAAGACTCAGCTTCCCCTTTTTTAATAGGAGGAGTATAACTATCCACATAAACGCTTTCATAGGTATTCCCAGATTGCTCCCATTCGCTATATTTATCTTCACCTAAAACTTTATATTCTAAAACTTTAGATTTTTTAGCTTTAATGTGTAGCAATAACATCTGAACTTCAGAGGTTAAGGATAAATTTTCCGTAAGATTATATTCAAGCCCGAATGAAGTAAATGCTCCTACATTAAATTTCCCAAAAGTTTTTATTTTTAAATAGACGGAATTTTCAATGGTAGGATTCATTATATCTTCTGATGAAATTAATGCTTCTGTAATTTGAAACCCTCCTAATGGAACTACAGCACCTAATTTTCCAATTACGTTTAATTTTTCTAAATTAGATTTTGAAATAAACATAGGAGTAGCCATAAACATTCTTGCGTAATCTTGTCGATACTCCGTAAATCCTTTTTTAATATCATTGGTTAAAGTATTTTTTCCATGAACATAATTGAACATTAACTCAACTCCAATATGCTCATCAAACATATAACCACCGCCTAAATTAAAATTAGCACCTGCACCATAAGTACCATAATTCAAAGTAGTAAGGTTTGATGTATCTACTTGGTAACCTAATAAAACTTTCATGAAGGGTATTCCATAACCGTTATTGGTTTCAATAAAAAAATTTTGAGATTTTAATAACTGAAAGCATAATAATAAAGCAATTAGTTTAATATAACGCATAAGTTCCTAATGTTTTTGCAATTTTAATAGCTATTTTCTAATTTTCCAAAATAAAGTAAACTTTTTTTATTTGATTGTACCAATTACCATTGAGGCTGATAAAATAACTGTTCATAAACTAATAATGACCAATCAACCTGTAAATTAAATTTATTGGGTTTTATTTGGGTATTTTTGTGTGGGTGATTTATACGCAAGAGTGTAGAAAATGAGACTTTAAACGGTCTCATTTTCTATTTGTAAAAAATAAAAAAAGCTGTCAATGACAGCCTTTTAAAGATTAAAATCTATTTTTTAGAACTGATATTTATATCTAAAATCCCTAACTTTAGCGTAGTTTTTAAGGGCAGGATTAATTTTTCCCATCAGTTGGTTCTTACGGGTATTGAGCAAGGTAGTTTGTTGATTTTTAATCGTTTGGTCGTCAATAGTTTGAGGAGGATTTACTTTTGTAACTTTTATCATATATATTCCTGTCAAACCTATAACGGGTTTATTGGTTACGGTATTTTCTTTCATTCCGATTACTTTACCGAGTACAATGGGGTCATTTCCAATACCTGGAATAATAGGGTTTGCTACGGAAATTTCATCAGCTTTAGATACGAAGGCACCTGTTCCATATTTTGATTTTAGGGATTCAAAGTCAGCACCTGAAAATCCTTGCATTTTTTGTAAGATGATTTTAGCTTTTGCTTGATTGATGACACGAGGCTTAATTTGTTCTTTTATTTCGGATAGAGGTTTATAACCTTCTTCTACTTTATCTTTAATGTAGGCTACTACATAGGCATTATCTGTAACTTTTACACCAGATAAGTCACCTTTTTTGCCAGTTAATGCCCAGCGAGCAATTTCTTTACCACCTTGAAGACCAGCAATTTGTTGTGTATTAGGATTTAAAGGTTGAGAGATACGCATATCGAATCCTTTTTGAATAGCGATTTTTTCAAAATTTTCTGAATTGATGGCTGCTGCGGCAAATTCTAATGCTTGTCTTTCAATTTGTTTTTCTGTCTCAGAACTAGCAAAAATTTCTTTGGCTATCACTAATATACGCATCAAACGGCTATCTTTTTCAACGACTTCAACAATATGGAAACCTTGGTTAGATTGAATAGGACCGACAATCGTTCCAACGGGTACATTTTTCAGAGCTTTATCAAAATCGTTCCCGTACTGTCCTCTACTTATCCAACCTAATTCACCGCTCATAAACTTTGTTTGTTGATCTTCTGAATTTTCTGCGGCTAACATAGCGAAATTGTCCTTGTTTACTTTCGCCTTAATTTCATTAGCTTTTTTCTGTGCTTGTAAGGTATCTCCTTTAAAACCAATAAAAATATGTTTAATTTTGTATGCAGGTAAAGTATCATTTTTGATTTCCGCTACTTTAATTATTTTATAGAAATTTCCATCTAAAAAGGGACCTATAATACTATCATTTTTAGCATTACCGACATAATTTTTAGTAACAAAATCTAGCTGTCCAATACTTTTGAAGGTATTGTCTATTGGCAAATCAGATTTTGAAGCTGCATAAGCGGAGTCATCTTTTACAAGAGTTGTCCATTCTTCTTTAGCTCTTAATATTTCTTTATAAACGTAGGCTGTATCCTTAGCAGACGGAATTTTAGGGAACATTACATATTTGATAGTTGCTTCAGGATACTCTTGTTTAAATTGTTCTTTATGTTCATTATAATAATTCGAGTAATCGTTATCTGTTACAACTACTTGTGAGTCGGGAACGCTAGCAAAATTTACTGCAAGGTATTCAATATTGTATTTAGTATTATCTTCAATGTATTTTCGTTTAGCTTCAGCTTTGGATACGAAAGCTGAGGAAGTAAACATATTATTAAATTTTTCTTGGAGGCGATTTCTAAATAAATAATCTTCCAGATTTCTAAGAAAATTTTCAATTTGGGGATTAGTTTTAGCGGCATCTAGCGTTTTTTTGACTTCATTTACATCCCAAGGTTTCTGACCATAGTTCGTAAAAAGTTGCATAACAATTGGGTTAGGATTATCACCTACAAACATGTTGTAGATTTCTTCCCCTGATACATTAAGCCCTAATGGTTCAGATTGATTAGCATAAATTCTATCCATTAAAATGGTTTCCCACGCTTGGTTTAGAACCATATCACGGGTTTGGTCATCAATAGGACCGTTTTGAGATTGATTGTTTAGATATTCTTGATATTTTTTATTTAGTTCTTCATAAGAAATTTTTTTTCCAAGCACTTCTCCTACGTTAACTGAACGGTCAAAGAAAATATCTAAACTGTTTACTGCACTGGAAACAATAAAACCAAACAAAGCTAACCCTAAGAAAGAAATGAGTAAGCCTTGTCTTTCACGTATTCTGGAAATAATCGTTTTTTGCTCTTGTAATTCGGGGTTTACGGTTTCTTGTAGATTTTTTTTTCTTTCTTGTTCTTTCTCTGAAGCCATCGCTATATCCTTACAATTTTAAGTCCGCAAAAATAATGATTTTAAAACAAATGACCAAAAATATTAAAAATAACCTTGTATGGTTTGATTTATTACCTCAATTACACGATTATTTTCATCAACCAGAACGGTTTTTGAGGTGAAGCCTTCAATTTCATTAGGAGCTAAATAAGTGTAGGAAATAATAATGACAAGGTCACCGGGATGGAAATGCCTTGCGGCTGCGCCATTCAAACATATTACGCCACTATTTTCTTTACCTTCAATAATATAAGTTTCAACTCTAGCTCCTGTAGAAATATTCAATACCTGAACACGCATATGTGGGAACATGCCAGCGGCTTTTAATAAAGCCTTATCAATCGTGACACTCCCCTTATAATTTAAATCTGCTTCTGTTACCTTTGCTCTATGAATTTTAGAGTGAAATACCTCAAAAAATGCCATTCTTCAAATAACCTGCAAAGTTAACGATAATTACTGAATTATACAAGTTCTGTATTTTGATTTTTAAAAACGTTCCTTGGTTTTAAAAATTTAATATTTTTGCAAACATGCAAAGTATATTGATTATTGATGACGAGCGTAGTATCCGTAACATATTAAAAGAAATTTTACAATATGAATCTTATCAAGTAGAGGATGCAAAAGATGGAAAAGAGGGTTTAGAAAAGCTAAAAAATAAACATTATGACTTAGTAATATGCGATATCAAAATGCCTGGGATAGATGGGATGGAAGTATTGGAGAGAGCCAAAGAACTTAGAGAAGATATACAATTTATAATGATATCGGGTCATGGTACTACAGAGACTGCGGTAGAAGCTACAAAGAAAGGAGCTTTTGATTACATTGAAAAGCCCCCCGATATGAATCGGTTGCTGGTTTCTGTAAGGAATGCTCTCGAGAAAAAATCATTAGTTGTAGAGACGAGAATATTAAAAAAGAAGATTGAAAAATCTACTCAAATCATCGGGGTATCAGAGTCAATACGACAAATTTTAGAGACAGCACAAAAAGTAGCGGCAACGGATGCACGCGTTCTTATTTTAGGGCCTAATGGTTCTGGAAAAGAACTTTTTGCAAAATACATTCATGAGCACTCCAATCGTAGTAAATCTCCATTAGTAGAAGTAAATTGTGCGGCAATACCATCAGAATTAATTGAGTCCGAGCTTTTCGGGCATGAGAAAGGTGCTTTTACGTCGGCTATCAAACAACGTATTGGTAAGTTTGAACAAGCCCATGGCGGTACTTTATTTTTAGATGAAATTGGAGATATGTCTTTATCAGCACAAGCAAAAGTGTTAAGAGCTTTACAGGAAAATAAAATTACACGTGTGGGTGGAGAAAAAGAAATTCCTATCAATGTACGCGTGATTGCCGCAACCAATAAAGATATACAAAAAGAAATTGTACTTGGTAATTTCAGAGAAGATTTGTTTCACCGATTAGGAGTGGTTATTTTAAATATACCACCTTTGAAGGAGAGAAAAGAAGATATACCTTTACTTGCTGAACATTTTATTCAACAAATTTGTGAGGAGTATAATTATCCAATAAAAAAAATAACAAATGAAGCAATAGATTTATTAAAAACATTAAACTGGACAGGAAATATTCGCGAGTTCAGGAATGTAATAGAGCGTTTAATTATTTTTTGTGACCACACCATCGAAGCAAAAGATATTGAGAAATATGTTCTTACTAATAGTCTTACCTATAAAAATGAGGAAGTTTATGAAAAATTTACAACGCTACAAGAGTTTATGAATTTTTCAGAGAAAGAATTTTTAATTAGAAAACTAACAAAAAATCATTGGAATTTAGTTTTAACCGCTGAGGAGATTATGATTTCTCCTGAAGAACTGAACCAAAAAATCCAAAAGTATCAAATCCAAAAGGTTAATGGTTAAATTTTTGTAAAATAATCACGATTATGTGGATAGATTTTTTTGATAAAAAAAAATAAATTTGGAACTTTGCATACATAAGATAAAAATATACAAATATGTCAAGAAAGTTAGTAGTAGCAAATTGGAAGATGAACTTAACGTTGGAGGATTCAAAAGATTTAATACAAAAGGTGGCAAATAGTGTATCATTTCATGCATATGTAGTGATTGCGGCTCCTGCTGCTTATTTACATCCTCTAAAAGATTTTATTGTAGGGAAAAAAAATATACATTTAGCGGCTCAGAACGTTCATCATGAAGAGTTTGGTGCGTTTACTGGAGAACTATCAGCACCAATGTTGGCTTCCCTTGGTATCGAGTATTGCATTATAGGGCATTCTGAACGTAGAATTCATTTTAAAGAAAAAAATGAAATATTAGCCCAAAAAGTATCTCAGTTATTCAAGCATGGTATTTGTCCTATTTATTGTGTTGGAGAAACGTTAGAACAGAGAGAAAAAGGTAAGACCTACGATGTAGTCAAAAAGCAAATTAAAGAAGGTCTTTTTCATTTAAAGGATGAAGAGATAGAGCAAATCATAATTGCTTATGAGCCTGTATGGGCTATTGGAACCGGAAAAAATGCAACTCCTGAGCAGGCAGAGGAAGTGCATGCTTTTATCCGTAAATATATTACCCAAAAGTATGGTGAAGAAGTTGCGGATGAAATTCCATTGCTTTATGGGGGGTCAATTACAGCACAAAATGCGAAATCTTTATTTGAGAAGCCCAGTATTGATGGTGGTTTAGTTGGGGGAGCAAGTTTAAACGCAGAAGACTTTATTCAAATTATTAAAGCCAACTTTCCCGATAAGTAATTTATGTTTTGGTTAGGCATTGCCCTTGCTTATCTTTTAGGTTCTTTACCTTTCTCGGTATGGATAAGTAAATATTTCTATAAAACAGATATAAGAACACTAGGCAGTGGTAATGCGGGTAGTACAAACATGTATAGAAACTTTGGTTTTAAAGCAGGTTTTGCGACTCAAGTTTTAGATATCCTAAAATCTTTACTAGCCACTTTATTACCAATTATTTTAGAAATTGATACTAACCTTCCTTTAACACTGAGCTTGCTACTTTTTGGGGGGGTATCTGTTTTAGGGCATGTATATCCCGTTTTTGCAAATTTTAAAGGAGGCAAAGGGGTGAATTCTATACTGGGCATGATGCTAGCCATAGCTCCTATTTATACTTTGCTCTGCTTGTTAGTCTTCTTTATCGTGTTATGGATATGGGAATATGTATCGTTAGGTTCTATATTAGCTACTTTTAGTTTTGTAGTTTTTCAATTGATTGCTTATCTTATCAATTATTCCTTTGATGAGATTTTGTTTTTTGTGGGATTAGGTTTATTTTTGTTCATTGTTTTTACACATCGAGAAAATATTCAAAGAATACGAAACGGAACGGAATCCAAAGCGAGCTTTATAAAAAAATTAAAAAGAAATAATGAGTAGTTTCAATGCATATAGAAGTAATGACCCTAACGTATTATTAGAACTTAAGCGCCAGGAGTCTCAGGCGATTTTAGATATTGTGCGTTGCACACAACCTAATATGCCTACACTAAATCTTATCTTAATCGTTATCAATACTATAAGAGCACAATTAGGAGTAAAAAAATTGACGTTACTTATATATGATGAGCAAAGTGATAGCATAAAAATTGAAAAGAATTACGGTTTTAAATGGAGTGCAGATGCACAATTCCAATTTCTAAAAGATATTACTGAAATTACTGATGCTAGCCAAATTAATTTACCTTTTATTAAGGAGCAAAAAGTAGAATATATTATTCCTATTATCAGGAATTTAGCACCATTTGCTTGGTTTTTTATTGCAGATTTTGCAGATACAGAAGAAGAGAAACTTAATGACTTAATATTCATTGAAACAGTTGGAACCATTTTGGTGATAGCGATGGATAATGCTAAATTATTTGAAACTTTAATGAAACAACAAAAAATCAATCAAGAATTAGAATTAGCGGAAAAGATTCAAAGTCATTTATTACCAAGAAATCTTTCTGTACATCCTCAATTAGAAATAGCTACTTTTATCAAAGCGCATTATAAAGTGGGCGGAGATTTTTTTGATATTATAAAAATCAATGAGGATGAAGTATTCTTCTGTATAGCAGACGTTTCAGGGAAAGGTATTTCTTCTGCCCTATTAGTTTCCAGCCTTCAGGCACATATTCATGCTCATTTAGCAAGAAGTACAACTAAACCTTCCATAAAATCCATTGTAGGACATCTGAATAAAAGTCTATTTGAACTTACCAACGGCGAAAAATTTGTCACTATTTTTTTAGGAATTGTCAATTTCAGAAAGCGGTCTATTAGTTATGTAAATGCGGGGCATAATCCTCCTATTTTCTTAATTAAGAAAAAAATTGTTCATTTAGAAAATGGTTGTATTCCATTAGGGATTATGCCTATCACTAAAATTGAAGTGGGTAATTTACCCTTTTACGAAGGAGATGTATTATTCTGCTATACAGACGGTTTCAATGAACAAGAAAATGCACAAGGTAGATTGTTAGGAATACAAACGATGATAGACTATTTAAAAAATACAAACATTCATTCTGCCCATCAAGTGATTGAAGATGCAGTATCTATTTATAATCAGTTTAAGCAAGGTTTTGATCCCGCAGACGATATGACCTTACTAACATTAAGATTTACATGATAAAAATTAACCATATTACGAATTTGCATGATGCACGTTTTGCGGCGGCAGAAAAGGTAGATTTTATTTCATTTGCGCTGGGGAAAGGTAATCTTAAAAAAATCTCGTTAACAACCTATCAAGATATTATTCAATGGATTGCAGGTACTTATGTCGTAGCAGATTTTGAAAAAGATTTTCGGTCTCTTTTAGAATTTTTAGATAAATCCATTCCTTATGATTTTATACAAATTCATGAAGATATATTATCACAGGTGCCCTCAAACTATTACAATCAAATAATTGTGAAAGTTGAAACAGAACATTCTGGATTAAAATATCTTCAGGAAGGCTTTATTGTAGAGTCTATATTGAATATTAATCAAGAAAAGCATTTCCGAATTATTGAAAAATTTGAACCTAAACAAGCTAATATCCATTACAGTTTAGAAGGTATATTTTTTTTAGAAAACTATGAGCTTGATTATGAGTTATTTAATGAGTGGAATAGAAATTTTTAAATAAAAAATTTGGAAATTCAATTATAAAGTTTTATTTTTGTACCGAAATTGATAAAAGACCATTGTCTTTTGTTTTAATTTTTTTATTTGTTTTCATAGTTTTACATTATTGAAGAGGAGACATTTGTGCTCCTCTTTTTATTTCCATTATTAGCTTTATTGTCGTGTTTGCTTATCTCCATCTATTGAAATAATGAAGCAAGCCTAAAATACATTTTCTAGTATTATATAAAATACATTTTCTAGTATTATATTAATAAATTTAGAAAGTTACCGTACTATGATAATGCGATTGGGGGTGAATAATAAATTGAAAATCAAAATTTTATTAATTTATTAATTCATGTAAAGCTATCCAATAAATAGAGTAATTTTTGCTTTGGAGGCTTGTTGAATATAAGCGGCAACACCACAATAAGAAAGCCCGTCTATCATTTCTTCTTTGGTGATTCCCATCATTCCCATGGTCATTTGACAGGCATGTAAATTTACTCCTAATTCTAACGCATGTTGAACTAATTCATCAAGAGGGGTTATGTGATGTTTTTTCATCATGAGTTTCATAAAGAAGGGTCCTAATCCGAACATATTCATTTTAGAGAGACCAATACCTTTTAGACCTTTGGGGGTAATTAGCATCATCATTTTTTCTAAAATTCCTTTTCCTTTAAAGATTTTCTTTTTTTGTAGTGCTAGTAGTCCCCACAGAGTAAAGAAAACATCTACTTTCATTCCAGAACTTGCGGCACCCGTAGCAATGATTAAAGCAGGCATTAGTTTATCTAAATCGTTAGAACTACATACTATTGAAACCGAATCTTCGGGTTGTCTTTTTTCTAAATTTTGTATTTTAAATTGTAACTCTTTCAGTAATTCTTGGTAATTAGTCTCAGAGACAGTTGTCATATTTTTATTTTAATTTTTTTAATACAGCAGTTTTTTCGTAACCATCATCTTGAAAGGAGACTAACTCATTCTCGGTTTTTCTGACCCAAGCGTTTATATCCTGTTTAAAAGCAGGATCGGTAGCTTTTACGATAAGAGTATCTCCTACATTCATAGACTTAAATCTTGTAGAAATTTTTATTATCGGCATAGGGCAATTCATATTTCTGCAGTCTAATAAATTGGGTTTCGTATCATTTTCTAATGATTTCTGAGTAATTGCAACGCTTTTAGCCTTTAATCCGAACAATTTTTTAAACCAGTTTAGCATATACTTAGTAAGTTAGATACCAAAAATAGATTAGATTATTTTATTTAGGATAGGTTAGGTGATGATAAAATAGATATATGATTGATTATCAAAGTTTTAAAAAAATTAAAAATTGTTAATTTATGGAATACTAAAATATTAAAGCGTAAGATTTTATTTAGCAAACAGTTCCAGTAATTTTGCAGTACTCCACAAAGCTCCCCAATTAGATTTTAAATATTTTTGCCAGGTAGCCCATAATTTTAGCTGATTATTTAGTAAGGAATTCTCACGAATGATGACCGATAAAATATTAGATTCGCCAATTTGAAAACGCTGAAATTCACCATCTAATAATCTTTGGTAGTTAGTTATAGCAGCTTGGACATCTAACAATTGTTGTTGTAAAAGTTGATAATTTTCGTAATAAGCGAGAAATTTATTTTTAAGTTCTATACGTTTAAGTTGAAGGGTGAAGTCATTTTCTTGAATTTTGATATTGGCAAAGCCGAGGTCAGCACGTTCTTTTCGTAGGAATAGGGGTATAGAGAATTTAATACCTGCTTTGTAGGATTCATACAAGGGATAATTAGGGATTTTATCCAGACGGGAGGGGTAGGTTAAGAAGTTGTATTCTACTAAGGTTTTCGGTAAAAGTTTAGAAATTTTGAGTTTCCGTTCTAGTTGTAGTTGTAGAGCTTTTGCTTGATATTTTTGAATGTAGGGGTGTTGGTCTATCCATTCAAGGTTATTGTTCAAGGGTTGAAGTGGAAGGGAGTTAATGGATTGGGGTATTAAATTTTGATTAAGCTCAAGGGGAGTCATATCATCGTTCCATAAGAAATTAGCGACGGCGTAACGAGTATAATTCAAGAAAACAGCGTTTTCACGGGCTTCAATTTGTCTATTTACGAGATTGTTGTAGGCGTCGGTAGTATCGAGTTCTGAGGCGAAGCCATTTTCAAATTGGGCAAGGATAAATGTTCTTCTTTTAGAAGCGATTTCAATAATTTGTTGATACTGTTGAGCTTGTTGATAGGCTAATGCCCAATCTAGGTAAGCAATAGTGGCATCAAAAAGTAAATCATTCAGAATGATGAGCCTGTCAGCATCAGCCATTTTACTTACGGCTTTAGCAATTTGGACAGCGTTTTTTCGGGCATCTAAAATCAAAGACTGCGTAACTGGGACCGAAATACCCAACGAAAAAAGCCCTTCCATAGGAGTATAAAATTCAGGATTTAATTTTGTGCCATAATTTCGTTCCCATGAACTTTTTATATCAAAGTTCCACCATATAGGGACGGTAAAATCCGCAAATTGATTAAAATAATAAGTTTTTGCATCAAAGGATTTGATTTTGTTTTGATAATTTAGGGAAGGGTCAAAGTTTGCTTTTGCTTCACGGATAAATAAATTACCTCTTATAGTTTGCAAATTAGCGGCTTTTGCAACTGGGTGATAATTAAGCACATAATTTATGTATTGCTGGAACTCTAATACACTTTGAGCATTTAGGGAGGAGAAACAGCAAAATAATAACAATAATCTCATTATTTTTTATCTTTGTTCTTATTTTTATCTTTTTTATCTTTATCTTTTTTAAAGGAGCCATCATAAAAATCTGGGGGAAATCCATTAAAGATACGCCAAAGTTCCCACCAGATAGGAACATCCTTGAGCATAGTCCAAGTGATTGCGCCGGAGCCAACTTTAAGAGCCCTGGGCCAGGGTTGGTCTGTGGAATCTGGGACAACAAGCACTCTAAATTTACCTTCTTTGTTAACAATAGGGTCATAAGTAAAAATTTTACCACCGAAAGTACCGAACGAGGCGTTAGGCCATCCTGAGAAAACAAACGCAGGCCATCCATCAAACTGAATTCTTACTTCAGCATCTACTACTATCAAAGGGATATCGTAAGCACTTACAAACATTTCAATAGCAGGCTGATAATCTAATGGTAAAATCGTTAATAAAGTTTCTCCTTCTTTAATAACTTCTCCAATACCGGTCTTATAAAGTTCAGAAATATAACCATCTTGTGGACTGAGGATATAGTAATTGGCTTGCCTTAATTCGTAATTGGTGAGTTGATTTTGAAGTTTAGCAATTTCAGCTTCCGCTTGAAGTTTATCAGAAACAGCGGACTGTTTTTCGGATTCTGCTTTGAATAAATCTTTATTATATTGAGCGCGTAGCGCATCTAATTCTATTTTTGCATTTTCTAATTCATTTCTACTTTGAAGTAATTTATTGGATTGAGCAATGACTTTTGATTGGGTTTCACGATATTTTAATCTACGAGTCTCAAGGTCATTTAAAGAAACTATTCCTTGTTTGTAAAGTTGTTCTTGCCTATTTAAGCGTTCTTGTGCAATCTGGGCATCTAATTCAACGGCTTTGAGGTCTGCGGAGTCCGATGCTACTTTCATGAATGCTTGTTTTAATTTATTTTCTGCTTGTTCCAATTTAAGATTTAGCCCCTGCTGTATCATTTGAATTTGATTGTTATAGAAATTGATTTTATTTTCATAGGCAATAAGAGAAGCTTGTTTAGCTTGGAGTTGCTGGCGTGTTCTTTGCAATAAAGCGGGGTCCCAATAAGCATCTTTAACCTCCGCTAAATGAACTAGGGTATCTCCTTTTTTGACTTTCTGCCCTTCCCTTACATACCATTCAATAATTCTTCCGCCCACAATAGCATTGATATTTTGAGGCTTTTGATTAGGATAAAGGGAGGTAATTTTACCGTAACCGTCAATAGTTTGTGTCCATGGCATAAATAACAGTAGGATTGCCACCGTTACTACAATCAAAAAATACCGAATCATCTTCATCCCTAATTCGGCTTTGTAAATTTTTTGGAATGATAGGTAATCGCTTGGATTGACTAAAACTTCTTTATCGTTATCCGAAATGTTTAACATAAGCTTTTAGGAATTAAAGATTTCATTAAAATAAGGCTTATTTTGAATTTTCGCAAAATTACCTTCATCATAAATTTGTCCATCTTTCATTATAAGGATTCTATCGCAATTTTTAGCAATTTGGGGATTATGAGAAACGAGAATTAAAGTCCAATTATAATGAGGGCTGGTTAAAGTAGTTACAATTTTATCAAAATCCGTTTTATTAAAACCATAAACAAGTTCATCCATAACAATAAGTTTAGGTTTTTCTGCGAATGCTCTCGCAAGGACAATTTTTCTTAAAAAACTACTAGGGAAACGTTTATCTTCAGGTTGCAAAATAGTTTGAAAACCCAATGGTAATTTGAGGATTGACTCCGTTAAATTGACAGCATCAGTAGCCCATAAAAGCGTTTCTCGGTCTATATTACCTTTGGATAGCATGATATTTTCTTCGATGGTACCATGAAAAATTAGTTCTTTAGAAAGCGAATCCCCGATATAAGAACGTAAACTTCTTCTATCTAAACTTAAAAAAGCGGCCCCATTGTAATTGACGACTCCCTCATAATCTTCTAATAGACCAGCAATTATAGTAACCAATGTTGTTTTTCCAGCCCCTGAGAAACCCGCAATACATACTTTCTCGTTCGGTTTAATATCTAAACTAATGCCATTAATTGCAGGAAACTCCGCATAAGGGTATTGATAATACAAATCACGAATACTGATTTGCATGCCTTTATCCGTGTCTTTTTTTTCAAAAGAAATTCCTTCTATTTTTTCTAGGGGTATATCTGTAACATAACCAATCTTATCCAAGGCCGTTAGCACGTCGTAGATGATCTCCATAGAGGTAATTAACTTTTCGGTGGAACTCATCACCAAAATAATAACAATCTCTGATGCAACAAATTGAGCAACATTGATTTCTTTACTAATAACCAGAAAGGACCCCAGAATTAAAAGCCCAGCCGTTACTAAAATCTTAAAAACAACGATAGTAGAGTATTGAAAAGCTAAAATTTTAAAGTGTTTTGTGCGATATTCTAAATATTTTTGAGTAAGTTTATCAGTTTTTTCGTTTGCAATGTCTGTACTACCTGCTAATTTAAATGTTTCAAGGGTTCTAGCAAGTTCTTCCAACCAGTAAACGATTTCATATTTATATTTTGATTCTTTAATAGAAGATTCCAATCCAAGTGGTCCTGTAAAGTAGATAATGGCTATAAGAATTATTAACAAGAAGAAGCCAAAAATAACAAAAACGGGATGATAAAATCCTAAAAGGATTAAGCCAAATAATATTTGTAAAACTGAAGTAGAAAAATCCATCAGAATTTTAGATAATCCTTTTTGAATGGTCATAATATCAAAAAAACGGTTTACTAATTCGGGGGGATAGTATTTAGCGAGATAATCTAATTGCATTCGGGGGATACGATAAGCGAACTCAAAGGCGGCACGCGTGAAGATACGTTGTTGTAGTTTTTCTAGTAGTTGCATTTGAAAAAAATTAGTTATACCATAGAAAGCAATACCGATAATAGTAAAAGCAATTAAAGTAATCCATGTTGTGTTGATACGACCACTAGAAATGAGGGACATAATAGCTTGAATACCAAGTGGTAGAGTTAGGTTGAGCCCTCCCAGAAATATAGCATAAATATAAAGCTTATAAAGAATATCTCTATCAACAAAAATAAGCCGAAAGAAACGTTGTAATGGTTTAATGAGATTGTCCGCTGCCATTAATTAAGTCAAGGTTTAGCAAAACTAAATAATAATATTATATCTTCAACTTATTTGTAAAAATAAAAAAAGCTGTTCTTCATAGAACAGCTTTTCAAAAATTGATTATTAGTGATTTTAATACATTCCGCCCATACCGCCCATTCCGGGATTAGGTGTAGCAGGATTTTTTTCTTCAGGCTCATCCGTGATAACGCACTCTGTAGTGAGTAACATAGAAGCAATAGAAGCGGCATTTTCTAATGCGGTTCTTGTTACTTTGGTCGGGTCAATAACGCCGGATTCAAATAAGTTTTCAAATTGTTCGGTTCTAGCGTTATAGCCATAATCATTTTCTCCTTCTTTTACTTTTTCGAGGATAACAGCACCTTCTAAACCTGCGTTCTCTACGATTTGTCTTAATGGTTCTTCTAAAGCTCTTCTTACAATAGAAACCCCTATTCCTGTATCACCTTTTAATAATCTATCATTGATACCACCTTTACCAGGAAGTAAATCAGGGATACAACGTATGAGAGCAACGCCACCACCAGGTACAATACCTTCCGCAACTGCGGCTCTTGTAGCATGAAGGGCATCCTCTACTCTTGCTTTTTTCTCTTTCATTTCTACTTCCGTAGGAGCACCTATATAAATCACAGCTACACCTCCTGATAGTTTTGCAAGTCTTTCTTGTAATTTTTCTTTATCATATTCAGAGGTAGTAGTTTGAATTTGCGCTTTGATTTCGTTGATACGTCTCTGAATATTTTCTTTTGCTCCCAGACCATCTACGATAGTGGTGTTATCTTTATCAATTGTTACTTTGTTCGCTTTACCGAGGTATTCTAATTGGGCATCTTCTAATTTGTAGCCCTTTTCTTCAGAGATGACTTGCCCTCCTGTTAGGATAGCAATATCCTCTAACATAGCTTTTCTTCTATCTCCAAAACCAGGAGCTTTTACTGCCGCAACTTTTAATGAACCTCTTATTCGGTTAACAACTAATGTAGCTAATGCTTCCCCTTCTACTTCCTCCGCTATAATCAACAAAGGTTTTCCTGTTTGTAGAGTTTTCTCCAAAATAGGAAGCAATTCTTTCATGCTGGAGATTTTTTTATCGTAGATTAGAATATAAGGATTATCTAATTCTACGGTCATAGTTTCGGTATTGGTAACAAAATAAGGGGATACATAACCTCTATCGAATTGCATACCCTTAACGGTTTCTAAATAGGTATCAATACCTTTAGCCTCTTCAACGGTGATAACACCATCTTTACCAACTGCTTGCATTGCTTTGGCTATAAGTTCACCTATTTCGGAGTCCCCATTAGCGGAGATAGTACCTACCTGAGCAATTTCTTTATCGTCTGAAATAGTCTTTGAAATTTTTTTCAATTTTTCAACGACTACTTTGGTAGCTTCGTCAATACCTCTTTTGATTTCCATGGGGTTAGCCCCTGCGGCAACATTTTTAAGCCCCTCTCTAACAATGGCTTGTGCCAAAACAGTAGCAGTAGTGGTACCGTCTCCTGCAACATCCGCAGTTTTCGAAGCCACCTCTTTTACCATTTGCGCTCCCATGTTCTCAATAGGATCTTTTAATTCAATTTCTTTGGCTACTGTAACGCCGTCTTTTGTAACTAAAGGAGCACCGTATTTTTTATCAACTACTACGTTACGTCCTCTTGGACCTAAGGTTACTTTCACTGCGTCTGCTAAAGTATCGACGCCTTTTTTGAGTAGGTCTCTTGCTTCAATGTCAAATTTAATAATTTTTGCCATAACTTTTGTGTCTTTTTAGATTAGATTTAGATGATTGCTAAAATGTCAGATTCACGCATAATAAGATAGTCTGTACCATCAATTTGTATTTCAGTACCTGCATACTTGCCATAAAGTACTGTATCCCCAACTTTTACGGTCATAGGTTCATCTTTTTTTCCAGAACCTACAGCTACAACTTCTCCTTTTTGTGGTTTTTCTTTAACAGTATCAGGAATTATGATGCCTGCAGCAGTAACAGATTCTGCTGATGATGGTTTGATAATTACGCGATCTGCTAACGGTTTAACATTTAATGCCATATTATTATGTGGTTTTGTTCTCTGTAAATTCATTAAGCTATTTTCGTGCCAAAAAATTTAATATGAATATTTGACAGATATGCCATTTTTTTGTGTTTAATCAATTTCAATATAATTATTTAATTTTTGAATTCTACGTACCACTTGCCTACTTATTTAAAAAGAGATAGCCTTTTTTGTAAAAAAAAAGTATTATTGCTATAATGTCATTTTGTCAGTAATATTTTAAAGAGGTACAACAAGATTCGTGTGATAAATAAAAAAACCGTAGCCCCTAAACTATCAATGAGAATATCCGTGAATTGAGCCGCTCTTCCTGGTACAAAGTATTGATGGATTTCATCGCCAATGGCATAAAAAAAAGAGAATAGCCACGCCAATCCATAAGGTTTATTAATACTATTCTTAAAAAATCCCCATAAGAAAGTTAAACTTAAAGTTCCAAAAATGACAAAATGCGCTGTTTTTCTGACCCACCAAACGGTATTTTTACCTAGCCATTGCAATAAATCTATGCCCAACCATTGAAAAAAAGCTATTACTCTGCTATGTTGCAAAGAAGATTCCTCGCTGGGCATTTCAGAGAATAAGTAAATCAACAACATCATGAAAATGGAGGGAATAAAGTACTTCATTAGTTACCAGTGTTGATTTTACAAAACATGGTTCCAAAAGATAAACCAAAATGGACGGAAGGTAAGAACCCCAATTTTTTATCAAAAATTGGTTGGAAATAAACTGTTGTTTGCTCCTCAGTGTCAAATTTTTTAGAGAAAATAGTTTTGTTTTGGTACTGAAAACGAAAACCGATTCCACCGTAGAGTTCGTAGGTCCAACCATTAGATTTAAAAGCGTTATAGTGATAAAAACGTTTACCCGTTAAAAGTTTGAGCCCTAATTGGTATTGGTCTAAACTTTGGTTTGCAAAATAATTCAATTCTTTCATTTTATTTTTTTGATAAATAGAAACATCATTATAAAACTGATAACGAGCATAAACTTGCGATGCTACAAAATAATCTACTCTTGGTTTACGTGTTTTGGAGTAATGTTTCCAAGTATACCCACCCAAAAAACCAGAGGAATAAGGAATTAAAGCTGTTATTTTTTCGTAATTGACTGGATAAAAAAACTCAAAAGTTTTTTTGGATTGATAAAAAGCCAACAATCTATACCCTAAAAAAAATTCTGAAGCATTTCTATTTCTGTAACCTTGTTCATAGCTTAACAAAATTTCTCGTGTGAAGAGTTGTCCTATATTGATTTTAAAAGAATGTTGAGGTTTATTGGAGTAAACTTGAGCCCAAATAAAAGAATTTGCTGGGCAGAGGCAAGTAAAACATAACAACCCTATTTTGGTGAGGTTTTGTATCATTTCCAGCGAATAGAACGAATTAAATGTTTTACATCTTTTTTGAAGTAATCAATGACAGGCTTAAGGGAGTCATTTTTTAAAGCAGTTTCAAAATAAAAAGAACACATAACGGCATGGCGAGCAGAATCAGAAAAAAAGAACTGCGCAGAAGTAGGAACTTCGCCGTATATCTCAAAAAAAGTGCCTATTCCATTAGGTTCTTTTATAGGTGTTTCTACTATTTCTGATGCTTTTTGCGAATGTTTATAAATCAATCTTCTGTAATCTTCATAGGCACGGGAATAAGTAGTTTTTGAATTTAAGGGTTTATAAGTTATATGAAATTTACATTCATAACGTGGAATATCAATATCTACCCAGCAAGAATCTATGCGCCTATCGTTAATTTTGCCTAATAAAGGATACTCAAAAGTAAATGGACATTCAGGACTACTAAAAATTTGATACTCATGTTCAGGAAATAATATTCTTGGATAGCCTGGTAATTTAGGGCTTGGAATTTCATTACATGCCATCAAAGAAAAAGCTGTCAATATACTAATTTTCAGTATTTTCATTCGGTTCAATAATTTTCAAAAATACACTTTCTACAACAAATTCTGATGCATTTTCTACTGTAAATTCATAATTTTTAAAGCGAATAATATCTCCTTTTTGTGGGAATCTTCCTAAAACTTCTGATAGTAAACCACTTACTGTTTCTGAATCGCCTTGAACCTCCTCAAAAAAATTATCTTCGAGCCCCAAATTTTTGCATAAATCAATGATAGGTAGTTTACCATCTAACCAGTAAATCTGTGCATCTATCGGCTTAAAAAGGATTTCTTCTTCGTCATATTCATCAGCGATCTCACCAAAAATCTCTTCTAATATATCCTCCAATGAAACTAAACCCGCAGTACCCCCAAATTCATCTACCACAATTGCGATATGTAATCTTCGTTTCTGAAATTCAGTCAATAATTTATTGATTTTTATGTTTTCAGGCACGAAAAATGCTGGTCTTATTTTGGAATACCAATCTTTTAGGGTACCATTTTTTAGTAAAGGTAAAACATCTTTAACATATAAAATTCCGAGGATATGGTCGGAGTCCTTTTCAATAACAGGTAATCTAGAATAACCATACTCATTGATTTTTTCAAGAACTGTTTCAGCAGAATCGTTCTTGTTGATACATTTCATATCAACCCTTGCTGTCATTACTGCTTTGACAGCAATATTTCGGAAATTGACTAATCCCTTCAAAATTTCTTTTTCTTCTTTAGGAGAAAACTCGTCAGAGGTGAGTTCAATCGCATGTTTAAGTTCTTCCATAGAAACTTCAGTGCTCTGAGAAATTTTTTTATTATCCTTGATTATTAATGAGATAGCACTTAAAACGTAGCTGAAAGGATAGAGCAGAAAATAAATTCCTTCCATGAAAAGCGTGAAATTTTTTAAAAAGAATTTCTTGTTAGCCGCCGCAAAAACTTTAGGGGTTATCTCCGCAAAAATTAACAAGAAAGAAGTAATTAGAACAATATCCAAAAAAGATAACACCCAACTACTCAATTGAATCCATTCTCCTAGATTTTTTAATAAATCATGAGAAAAAAGTACTATTCCAATATTAACAAAATTAATTCCGATGAGTATTGTTGCTAAAAATTCATGCGAACGATTTAAATGTTTTAGGATAATACGATTATAGATTGTATCATTTTCTTTTATTTCATCTATTTCTTCTCTTTGTAGAGCAAAAAAAGATGTCTCGTAAGCAGAGAAAATAGCTGAAAGTATGGCTAGTACAACTAAAAAAATAAAACTTAACC
Source organism: uncultured Bacteroidia bacterium (assembly GCA_938005475.1). Lineage (GTDB taxonomy): Bacteria > Bacteroidota > Bacteroidia > J057 > CALLMJ01 > CALLMJ01. Next base: position 92,215 of record CALLNY010000018.1, read on the forward strand.
AAGAGGCATTGATGAACTCTTGAAAATTCGTTATGATGAGAAATAAATTAAAGTAACTATACGGGTCAGGTTCCAAATTGTCTTTTGCATCACAAAATTAGGAAATAATTAACTAATTCAACACCTAAAAGAATAATTTTTTTCCACGAATGTACATAAAAAGAAAAAAGCGACTACAATTAGTCGCTAAAAAGTTTAAATACTTTGGAATAGACTTATTTTTGTTGTACTCTGAGTGAACGCGGAATAGTAACACTTGCAACAGGAATTTCTTTACTGTTCATAATATGAAAACCTTCTGGTTTAATGTCTTTGATTTTTAAGGATTTACCGAGTTCTAAATCAGAAACATCAGCCGATACGTATTCGGGTAATTGAGCGGGAATACCTCTTACTTTCAGTTTTCTCATTTTTTGTACTAATACGCCACCCGCAAGAACCCCTTTTGCTGTACCTGTTAATTTCAGCGGTAACTCAATAACTATTGGTTTTTCATTATTTACCGCCAGAAAATCCATGTGAAGGATATAATCATAAACGGGATGATACTGAACTTCGCGAATAACGCTAGCATATTGCTTATCGCCAAGTCGCAGTTGCACCAAATAAACATCTTGAGTGCGTACTAATTTTTGCGCAGTTAAAATAGGAAGCTCTAAATGAATAGGACCTTCCGTGGTATATAGGACTGCGGGGACTTTTCCATTTTTTCGTGCCGCTTTTGCACTCACTTTGCCTACGTTGCTTCGTAGTTCACCTTGAACCTCAATTGACTTCATCTCTAACTTTATTTTAAAAATAATGAACTTACCGACTCATAATTATGGATTTTTCTTAATGCTTTCGCAAATATAGGAGCTATTGAAAGCACTTTTATTTTTTCGTGTGTTTGTTTAAGGGGAATGGTATTCGTGACAATCAGTTCTGATAGTTGGGAGTTACTGATATTTTCAAAGGCTTTTCCTGATAAAACAGGATGCGTAACAAACGCTTTTACTGATTTTGCACCTTCGGTTACTAGTTGGTCTGCCGCTTTACACAATGTGCCCGCAGTGTCTATCAAATCATCAACTAAAATAACATTTTTATCTTTTACGTCTCCGATAATTTGCATGGATGCTACCTGATTCGCTCTTTCTCGGTGCTTATCAATGACTACCATATCGGCTTTAAGATGCTTAGCATAGATTCTTGCTCTTGCTACACCCCCCATATCCGGAGCCGCAACCGTAATTTGCTCCAAATTTAAATTCTGTATATAAGGAATAAATACCGCTGACGCATCTAAATTATCCAAAGGTATATCAAAAAAACCTTGTATCTGACCCGCATGTAAATCCATTGTAACTACTCTATCCACACCTGCCGCTGTTAGTAAATTGGCTATCAATTTTGAACCAATGGAAACACGTGGTTTATCTTTCCTATCTTGTCTTGCATACCCAAAGTACGGAATAACTACCGTTATATGATTTGCAGAGGCTCGCCGTGCCGCATCTACCATTAACAATAGTTCTAATAGATTCTCTGCAGGAGGATTCGTGGACTGTATGATAAATAAATTTTGACCCCTGATCGATTCCCCATATACTGGTTGTATCTCTCCATCAGAAAATCTGTTGATAACTACATCCCCTAAATCATAACCATAAAAATTGGCTATCTCTTCCGCAAGATGTTTTGATGCTGTCCCCGAAAATATTCTAAAAGCCATTGCTTTTTATGATTATGTTTTCTAGTTGTCCGACAAGGATTCGAACCCTGACTAAAAGAACCAAAATCTTCTGTGCTACCGTTACACCATCGGACATTAAAAGCCCTGCAAAATTATATCCTTTTTCCTACATTACCAAAAAATATTTCTAAATTTTCCCTATTCAACTCATGTTACCACTTAGAATTACTAAACTTTCAAATTAGAATACATTTGAATAAAATCAAAAACTTTCAATCTTGTAGGTCACCGCTATTTACGGTAAACGGCTGTTATGGGCTGGCATTTTTATTTCTTTTATTTTTCAACGGTCTGTTTGACCGCAGGTTTATAGTTGAATTTTCTAATAAATTTTTTACGATTAAAGTAAATAGACCTGTCTTGCTTCATTCATTATACTTTGATATCTAAATCATGCAAGGTATCAAACCAATACGGTCGGTAATTTTCTAGAACGTATGTTATATCTTTATTAGTTTTGAATAGTAATTTTACTGAAATATTGTACTTATCAAATTCAAAAATCTTATTTTGTTTTTTTTCATTAACTTCAAATTCAAAAATTTTAGAAAACCCATCAATTTTGCGGTAGCCATCAGTATATTCTACACCTTTGGGGTCAATAAATAAAATAATGTAATCATTTTGTTTTTTTAACCAAAAGATAAAGTCAGGCTTGAATTTTTCTATTTTATTTGTATTTGGTTTATAGTATGGAATGTAGACATTGTCAATAGATTCATCCACTTTAGAAAAATACCACCAATCCCATTGAGTAAAAAAATTATTTTTCTTTTCTAAATAATCTTCAAGTTCTTTTATGAAATCTACTTCACTCTTGGTTTTGATAATGTGCATCATATAATTGATTCTGTCATCTTCTGAAAGTACAGTAGGTACATAAAAATGTTGTGAAAGATAATTGATGCTAATTTTATCTTGGATTTTTTGTTTTGGGTAATTCTTATCTAATTCTCTTAATTTTTTATTGTATTCTTCAATTTTTAGCTGATTTTTCTTAAATGAATGGATAAGGCAGTCTTCTGCTTTACTTTTCTCAGGATATTTTTTAATTTCTTTGATAGTTTCAATAATTTCTTGGGCTTTTTCTTTGTCTACACGTATATGCTTAAAGTGTACAATTTCGTCTTCTATCTGTTTAAAGTCTTTGAATTCTTTACGTTTTATAGAAAAGTGTTTAATAATTTTCATTAATAGTAATTCCGGTTTTTGATAGAGTGCGGCTGTATCCTCTGCTTTATAGTATTGTATCTCATTTTCAAAACTTTGATTTATTTTAGCCAAAATTTTAGGTTGACAATCAAATTTGGTTGAGGCAATTTTATTACCAATGTAGGTAAAATAATTTTTTACCATTTCTAAATCTGCTGGGTGAATTTCAAATTTTATAGTCAAGTTTTCATCAGCAAGTATTTTATCACTTTGTGAATAAGTCGGAATTAAGAGTAATTTATCATGTATTTCAGGATTGATTTCAAACCAATCCCCGATGCATTCATATTCTTGTTTTTCAGTTTTTAAGGTTTGTAGAACATCTCTTAAATTTTCAGATTTTGTTCCATAGATAAACAGGGTTTCAATGAATTTTACTTTATCTTTCAATAAATTATAATCTTCTTGATGAATTTCTTGGTTATTATATAAATGCTTTAATCTTTTTCTTTTATAGGGCAATGGTTCTATACGGATGCCACGCCCTATGGATTGAAGTACAAATTTTCTCGCATCTGTTCCTTTACCAATGTTAATGTAAAGAATGATATTAGGTCTATTGCTATCCCAACCTTCATAAAAAGCACGCGAACCCATTAAAATGTTAATATCAGTGTCGTTGGTATTGAGCTTTTTAAATATACTTTCATTATCGTGTTTTTCAATAATATTGTAGTTAATCAGTTTATTTTTTATCCATTCTGAAATATCACCAATTTTAATTAATGCAAATGGAACATCACTGGTTTTAAGTTTGAAAATGAGTTCATGCTTGTTTACGGGGATTTTCAATACTTCAATTTTTCCGGGATTTGTTGCATTGAATACATATTCTAGTATGTCCTGTAAGTTTATACTTCTTATATTGTGGGCATTCACGGGGAGCATCGTGTTTTCAAAACTATAGTTACCATTTAAATCCTTGATAAGTTCATCTTTTGCGGTTTCTAATAGGGTATCATCAATATTTCCTTGGGCGACTTTTTCAATTTCTTTAAAGAAAAGTTCCAAATCCGAATCTTCAGTATTAACGGAATTTACTAAAGTAAGAATAAGTGGATGATGATAATAGTTTTTTAATTCAATTTTTTCTCTTTTGAGCAATGTATGTAACAAAAGTGTTTTTAAAATGACACACTGTTTTTGTAGGGCATTAAAATCTGTTTTCAGGTTTATTTCAGATTGTGATAAATAGATATGTTTGCCGTATCCTTGTGTTATAAACTGTTCTAAATTAAAATTATACACACAGGTAAAAAAGTCAGAGTTGTCTGTAAAGGTGGCTGAAAAATTAAATAAAAAGCCGTTTCTTGAAAGAATAGAATAATAAGTTTGGCGTTTGCTATCTTCTTTATCTCCTTTATGGGCTTCATCAAGAATTATATACCATTTACCTTGATTATCATAATTTCTAAAATCTAGGATTTTTTCTTTTTGTTCGTCAGAAATCAAATCACTTCGATAGTAAAATACATTGATAATATTTGTAAAAAGACCTGACATCCCATATTTTACTTTATCGTATTCTTTAAGACTATAAAGATGTATTTGAATATTTGCACTATATGCATTGAACTCTTTTACATGAACAATGAATTGGTCTATTAGATCATCTCTGCATGTTAAAAATAAGATGTCATGGACGGGAGTTTTATTTTGTTTGATTAATCTACCAAGTATTTCAATAAGTTTCACTATAACAAGCGTTTTACCACTACCCGTTGCCATCCAAAAACTCATTCTGTTGATAAAATGGTAAAAAGGTAATTGGTTATTTTCTATTGTATAATCAGTAGCATATTCCTCTATGAGTATTTTATTCTTTTTTTTATTTTTTTCGTTGATAGGTATATCTAACTTTTCTTTTAGCCCATTGACTTGATATAGATTATAGAGTCTTTGTTTATCTCCTTGGCAATCTACATAGTACTTGTATAGCATAATTAAAGCATTTTGTAATGCCTTTTGTTGATAGCTAAATAGTAATTTTTTGTCTGAAAATGTTAAGAAATCCAGTTCTTGCCACTCTGCAGGCAAGTTTTGAAAAGATATGGTTTCAATGATGTTTTGTAAGAATAGTTTCATAATTGAAAGTTTAATTGTTTTAGTAATTCAAAAATATTAATAAATTGTATATTAAAATTTTGACATACATTAGGAATAGGAACTATTTTTTTAGAGTTAGGATTGAAAGCTTCATGTGTAACAACAGTTAAATTATAACATTTTGCATATGCTATAATCCAAGCATCTGCGTTGTTTTCTTGAAGAAATTCATTTTTGGCGGCATCTGTATATTGATTGTTGTTGAATACTAAATTTGCTATTTGTTTATAATGCTGTAGTATCTCATCTTTTTTTGTTGTGAAAAAGTAGTGAGCAAATTTTTGGGTAGCCCAAATTTTAAGCGGATCGTCTTTTTTACCTTGTTTAATTTCCTCTAAAACTTTATCTATGGAACATACTTTACCATCAATTGCTTTTTGTAGCAAAAAATCCCAAAATTTTGTACCAAAATCAAAAGCATAATATCTTCTTGATGCTTCTATGAATACATTTGCATCAAGTACATATTGGTAATTTATATTTGAAATTATGCTTTTGTTTTGCATATCAATTCAGTAACTATCTCTGCGGTAGATAGTTTCAGATTCAGTATTTTGTAAAAATCTCTATACATGATTGTATTACTTTTTACAGCGTAATTGAGCAGATATAGGAGTTTTTTTCTGTAGCGATAGAAAGTTGTATTATAAAAGTTACCACCGCTTTTTTCTTTTTTTGTTTTCATCTGTTTTTGAGCATAATCATTATAAAATGTAAAAAATTCATCTTTACTTATTCTTTTCATATCAAGTAATCTTCGGGCTATTACAATCTGACTTACTTTAAATTGTCTTGCAAGATTTTCATAATTTATATCTTTTATGTTTTTTAGTTCATTTTCAGGTACTAAAAACTCTGCGGCACATCTATCACAAAATTTTTCTATTTCATTATCGGCACTTAGTAAGTTTCTTAAATCAAAAGAGGCTGTTTGCCCAATAAGTATATGCACTAATTCATGAATAAGTGTAAATATTTTAGCAGATTCAAAGTCATTATTGTTGATAAATACAAATGGGGCTATTTCGTCATACAATACAAAGCCCCTGAATTCACTTACTTCTAATTTTCGGTGAGTATTATTGCCCACTACTCCATTGATTACAACAAATATTCCTGTTTCTTCAAATTTATTTACCAAAAAATCGAAAGCTTCCTTCCAATTGATTTTACCTTCTGCCCATCCAGATTCTAATTTTAGTACTTTTTTGATTTCATTTACAATAATTTGCTTATCTATATGGATATTATACTTTCCTGCATACGGCAAAGGTGTGTGCCCCCATTCTAAAAGAATATCTTTTATCCATTCTTGCATTTTTTTTACTTGAATAATGGTATCAAAAAGTTCGTCAGATATAGAGTGAGTGTTTGGGTTAAAGGTTCTGTAATGGGTTATAGGTAATTTTTTTTCAGGTATTTTTTCTAAAAACAAGTATCCAAATGGAATATGAAAAGCTTCTGATATTTTTACTAACTGTTTATAGGTAGGATAGTCCTCTTTTGTCAACCATTTTTCTTTATTGACAAAATCTATTTTTTCCCATTTATCAGGGAATTTACTTTTAAGTTCTTGCAAGATATGTTCATTGTAAACAGAAATTTTATTTTTCATTATTACTCCCAACAAATTAAAGGTTTAATTAGTTTATAATCCAGATCTTTTGTATTGACCTTTGTTCCTTCTTCAAACTCTACTTCGCTATCGCTGATTTTTTTTATCCACTTACCAGTTATGTTTGAAAGTGTTTCAGCAATATCAATACTTGTCCCGAGTGGATTCGAAGGATTCGGATATAACTTTGATATATCTACATTTACTTTGTTGTTTTCGTAATCTATTTCGAGTGCTCTTAACATTTTTTCGTCTTTCATAAAAACGTATTGCTCATAAGGGTTTTTATCTCCTATGATAAACAAATCGTGATTTTCGTAAACTGTATTTGCCAGTGTTTCTTCGTATTGCTCAAGTTCGTAGTATTTGAAAAAGCCCCCACCTTTATATTCTTTGACTTCCTTTGATATTCCAGACTTATCATAAAATAAAACTTTTTTCATTCTTGGCAAAACCACGCTGAAGAAATGTTCTCCCATCTCAACACCTATCCATTTTCTTTTAAGTTTATGGGCTACGGCTGTGGTAGTGCCAGAGCCAAGAAAGAAGTCGACAATGAGGTCGCCGTCATCCGATAAAGTTTCTACAATTCTTTTAATTGGATATTCAGAGTTTTCTGTTTGAAAACCTGTTGTAGATGAGTAACCTGTAACATCAAGCCAATTGTTATCAACATAAACAAAGTCTCTTGGTTCTACCCAGTATTGTATTTTTCCGTTTTCGTTTTTTCTGATAAATTCTAATTTTCTACCAGTCTTGTCCCAGTATTCTTCTAATGTCATTGTATCTGAGAAATTTTCCAAGTATTCTTGATAATTTTTAACTGCTCTATAAGCTCTCTCTTTGCTCCATTTCCATTGTCCCTTGTTTATATTTACACCTAAAATTTCATATCTCATTGTAGGTCTATCATAGGCTTCACCTTTATCAAACCCTGTCCACTTACCTTTTGTTTTTTGTTTTATAGTTGCATCCTTAACGAATGGTCTAAATCTTAAAGCCTCGTTTTTACTATACCAGTAAAAATTATCATATGATACAGCCAAACTGTTTATTCCTTCAAATTGCGTAAATAACCCAGCTTTAGGTGCACCTCGAGCAACGATTATCTCATTCCTAAAATTCTCTTCCCCAAAAATCTCATTCATCAAAGGTCTCACAATCCAATTGCCATTATAATCACACCTTACAAAGATACTTCCTTTTTCATTCAGCCAGTCTTTTGCTATCCTTATCCTATTTTCAAGTAGTGTTGCCCAGTTGGCATTCTTGTAATTTGTTCTATACATAAATTGATCGGATGAATCCAGATTAAACGGCGGATCAATATAGATTGTT
>CALLNY010000019.1 GCA_938005475.1 uncultured Bacteroidia bacterium
GGTTTGTCAGAGGAATATTTTCCTTTATTGCGGAGATTAACAAAAGCGATAGAAGAAGAGAAAGTAAAAGGGACTATGGATGTAGAAGATGAGATAATAGAGACCTTCAAACAGAAAGAGACGGAGATAGAAAAAGCGTTAGAAATTGCCGCACAAGAAAGAAAAAGAGCGGAAGAAGAAAAGAAAAGAGCAGAAGAAGAAAAGAAACGAGCAGAAGAGAGGGGAAAATTGCTAGAAGAAGAAAAGAAAAAAGCGGAAGAAGAGCGAAAACGGGCAGAAGAGGAAAAGAAAAGAGCAGAAGAAAAAGAGAAATTGTTAGAAGAAGAAAAGAAAAGAGTGGAAGAGGAAAGAAAACGTGCAGAAGAAGAAAGAAAACGAGCAGAACAAGAACGTATAAAATTGCTGGAAACTGCGAGATTTTTGAAATCGTTAAATGTTGATATAGAGATTATTGCAAAAACAACGGGTTTATCCAAATCGGATATAGAAAAACTGTAAAAACAGTCTCTTAATATTATGACGATTAGCAAGACAGATAGAAAGGTAAATTTTTAAAAGAGTTTTGCGAAATGCCAAGTATTTATGATTTACTCAATGATTTCGATTTCAATTCTACGATTTTTTTGACGGCCTTCTGGTGTAGTATTATCAGCAATAGGTTTCGTATTACCATAACCACGCCAGTCTATTCGGTTGGAGGGAATGCCCATTTGTACGATGTAATCTCGAACGGATTTTGCGCGAGCAGTGGAAAGTTGCATATTAAATTCGTGCGTAGAGCCTATGTCTGTATGTCCACTAATTCGAATTTTTACTTCGGGATTGTCTTTCAAGAATTGGATTAAATGGTTTAGTCCTTCAATAGCGTCAATGGTTAGAGAGGAACTATTGGGAGCAAAATAGATATTACTTAAAACAGCAGTAGCGCCTTTTTTTATAGGAATGAGTTCTATGAGTAAATCTTTACTTTCATTTTTTATATTGACTTCGCTTTGGTATGGCATAAACCCTTTTATTTCAATATTGATAAAATAAGTTCCTTTTTTTAATTCTATGGATTCTTTACCGTTCACGGAGATTTCTTTTCGGAATTCATCGCCTTTTTGCATAATAGAAATAGGAGCAGAAATAGGTTTACGAGTTTCTTGGTGAATGACTTGAAGGTTTAAATAGATTTTATGTTGTTCAGTGGATTCTTTTTTGATTTTTTGATATTTTACTTTACGAATGATGAAGTTACGAATATCAGAGATGTAGAGATTTTCTTGAAGGTCCATGCAGAGGTCGACAGGTCTATTGAATTGGGCTTGCGTAGCGATTTCATGGTCTTTGAAGCCAGGGACACCAGTACCTGCGTAAAGGGAGATTTCTTTTTTTTGTATATCTACTTTGAAGATACAATGGGCTCCACCATCAGCAATAAAAAAGACATCGAGGGGTCCGGAGCAGATACCACCGCCGGATCCCTCATTATGGATAAACATTAAATTTTTTCCTGAAAGATTTTGGTAACTTGTAAATTTGCTGTCCAATACGGTTTCTAGATAGCCATCAGCACGCAGTTTTCGTATAGCGGAGTTTCTGCCGTCTACAATGTAAAAATTGCCATAACGGTCTAAGCACATTCCGATAGGAGTATCTAAACGAGACTGCTTGCTGTCTCCATCCTTAAAACCAGGGATGCCACCTTTGCCAGCAATCGTTGTCACAATACCTTCATTATCAATTTTTCTTACGGTATGATTTTTGGTTTCGATAACATATAGATTGTTGGTATAATCTACGTAAACGCCGATAGGGTTGTTGAAAAGAGCTTCTTCGGCTTTACCATCTTTATAACCGGGTTGTCCTTTCCCCGCAAGTAAAATCAGTTGCCCATTAGGTAACAGTTTTTTGATGCAATGATTACCGTAATCGGCAATGTAAACGTTTCCATTTTTATCTACTGCAACGCCAGATGGCCAATTTAAAAGAGATTGAGTACCAATACCTGTACTGTTTCCAGGTACTCCTGCTCCTGCAATGGTTATTACTTGACCTTCCGTAGTTACTTTTCGGATACAATGATTTTTACTATCCGCAAAATAAATATTTCCTTTGGTATCCACTGTAATTCCGTTCGGAGAACGTAACCTTGCTTGTAACGCCGCTCCGTCTTTGTAACCTTCCACCCTTGAACCCGCAAAAGTTTCTACACTAATTTTTTCTTCGTATTCCTGAGATTTTAAATCCAATCCAATAAATAGACTACAAAAAAGTAAAAAATATATTTTTTTCATGCTTTGACCTGATTTTTTAACTTTTCTAATTCTTGATAATATGCTAACAACTTTATTTCCAGTTCGTTCTGTTCTTTTTGTAGAATTTGCATTTTTTTATAATCTGTAAGAATTTCAGGGGCTAAATATTGATTTTGTATTTTTTCTAAATCGGTTTCTAATTGAGTGATTAGTTTTTCAATTTTTTTAATATCATTTCTTATCTTTTTGTTCTCTTCAAAGGAGAGGGAATTTTTAGGAATTGTTTTAGGGCTTGCTTGAGGTTTGGGGTTAGAAACGGTTGGGGTTTTAGAAGCTTGATATTCCTGAAACTCCATAAAATTACCAGGGTATTCTTTGAGGGTTTGGTTTTCGATATACCAAATTTTGTTTGTAACTTTTTCCAGAAAGAAACGGTCATGGGAAACTACGATATAAGTACCTTCATAATCTTGTAAGGCTTGAATAAGAATCTCAATGCTATTTATGTCGAGATGATTGGTAGGCTCGTCTAACAACAAAAAGTTAGCATTACTCAATAATGTTTTGGCTAGGGCGACTCTTGCTTTTTCACCGCCTGATAAGATTTGTATTTTCTTTTCTACGTCATCACCTGTAAATAAGAAACCACCTAAAATAGAACGTACTGTGGCTTCTCCCTTTTCCAAAATATTATATTCAAACTCTTGTAAGATGGTATTTTGTAGATTTAGGGCTTCTAGTTGGTGTTGAGCGAAGAAAGCAGGAATAACGTTATGTCCATATTGAATTTTTCCGATGAAGGGTTCTGTTTGGTGGATAATTCTTAATAAAGTAGATTTTCCTAATCCATTGGCCCCAATTAAACCAATCTTATCGCTGCGGCGGATACTGATTTGAGAATTTTTGAGTATGGTGTTATCTCCATAAGATTTATTTTGGATATCTAAATGGAGGACGTCTACGCCGGAGGGTTGTTTGATATGAAACTTTAGTTTAATAGTAGCATTATCTTTTTGAATGGGTTGAATACGTTCTAATTTTTCAAGTTGTTTGATTTTACTTTGTGCTTGGGAAGCTTTAGTTGCTTTTGCTTTGAAGCGTTCAATAAACTTTTCTTGTTGTTGGATAAATTCTTGTTGATTTTTGTAGGCGGCTTGCTGTATTTTTTCGCGTTCAGCTTTTTCTTTTAAATAGAAGGAATAGTTACCTGCATAATCATGGAATTTTTGAAAAGCGATTTCTACCGTACGTTTGGTAGTTTTTTCTAAAAAATAGCGGTCATGGGAAACGATAATAAAAGCGTTCGGGAAATTTAAGAGGTATTGTTCTAACCATTGTAAGGAGGGTAAATCTAAATGGTTCGTAGGTTCATCAAGAAGGAGTAAATCAGGTTTTTGTAGTAACATTTTAGTTAGAAGGACACGCATACGCCATCCACCAGAAAAGGTATAATACGGTTTATCTTGAATTTCTTCAGGGAAACCAAGCCCTGCTAACATTTGTCGGGTAACTTGTTCCATTATATTACCACCTGCCGCTTCAAAAGCTATTTGTTTCTGTTCTAATGTTATCAGCAATTCATCGGAATAGTTTTTTTCTAACTGTTCATAAAGGGCTTTGATTTCTTTTTGAAGTTTTAAAGCTGTTTCAAAAGCACTCAATGCTATCTCAAAAATCGATTGTTCAAAATGTAAAGAAGCTAAATCTTGATTGAGAAAGCCTATGGTTAAGTGTTTAGGTTTGGAATAGTAACCTTCTGTTAAACGGTATTCCCCTATTAAGATTTTGAGGAAGGTAGATTTTCCAGTTCCATTTTTGCCGACGAGGGCTACTTTTTCACCTTCTTTGAGATGAAACTGGGCTTTGTCGTAGAGTCTTCTACCTCCAAAATCAAAACTAAAATCGGTTAAAGCAATCATTAGAAAAGTAACGCAAAATTACATTTTTTTAGGGTTCAAGATTTCGTTCTCATTGTATAATAAAAAGATTTATTTTTGCTTATAGTTTTTAGGAGGTTATGAGTTTAAAAGAAAAAATCAACGAAGATTTAAAAACTGCGATGAAGACAAAAGATGAAAAGGCTTTGCGTGGGATAAGAGCAATAAAAGCCGCTATTATATTAGCGGAAACGGCGGAGGGAAGGACTAGTAAAGAACTATCTCACGAGGAAGAAATTACAATGCTACAAAAATTGATTAAACAGCGAAAAGAATCGGCAGAGATTTATTTAAAGAACGGGAAAGAAGATTTAGCGAAAATAGAACAAGAGGAAATAGAGGTTATAGAAAAGTACTTACCACAACCATTGACTGCGGAGGAGTTGGAAACTATTATTCGGGAGACTATCCAACGGGAGAACGCTACTTCTATTAAAGATATGGGTAAGGTAATGAAAGGGTTGACACCCAAGATTATGGGACGTGCAGATAATAAGCAGGTTTCCGATATGGTAAAGAAGTTATTGACCTAAATGAGAGTTCCATTTTTACAGTTCAATGCGTTGCATCAGCCTTTAAAATCTGATTTTACAAAGGCTTTTGAGGAATTTATTGATTCTAATTATTATGTTCTCGGAAGTAAGGTAAAAGCATTTGAAGCGGAGTACGCAAAATTTCATGGTATAACTTACTGTGCGGGCGTTGCTAGTGGATTAGATGCTTTATATTTGTCGTTAAGAGTTTTGAATATTCATAAAAATGACGAGGTGATAGTTCCTTCTAATACCTATATTGCGACGGTATTAGCGGTGAGTTATGTACAAGCTAAGCCTGTTTTTGTTGAGCCTGAGCTCGTTACATATAATATAGACCCCCAAAAAATAGAGGAAAAAATTACACCTTATACGAAAGCAATTTTACCTGTTCATTTGTATGGACAAGCCGCTAATATGACTGAAATTATGAAAATTGCACAGAAATATAATTTATGGGTGATTGAGGATAATGCGCAAGCGCATGGTGCTTTGCATAATCAAAAAATGACAGGTACTTTCGGTCATATCAATGCGACAAGCTTTTATCCTTCCAAGAATTTGGGGGCATTAGGTGATGCTGGGGCTATTACTACTGCATCGGAAGAACTGTACGAACAAATTAAAATGTTCAGGAATTATGGCTCCAAAGTTCGGTATTACAACGATGTAATAGGTTATAATTCGCGTTTAGATGAACTACAAGCGGCTCTGCTGTTGATTAAACTTTCATATTTAAACCAATGGAATCAAGAACGCAATCAAATAGCTAATTTGTATTTACAGCTTTTAGCGGACGTACCAGAAGTCGTTCTCCCGCAAACTTTACAAGGGAATATTCACGTTTATCATTTGTTTGTAATACGTTGTAAGAAAAGGAATGAACTTATGGATTACCTTAAAAAACATGAGATAGATACGTTAATACATTATCCTGTTCCGCCACATTTACAAAAAGCGTATCAACATTTAAATTATAAGCGAGGGGATTTTCCGATTGCGGAGCAATTAGCAGACGAGATGGTTTCTTTGCCGTTGTATCCTGGTTTAAAAACTGAACAGGTAGAATTTGTTTGTGATACTATCAAACGTTTTTATCGTTAAAGTTTATAAAAGTCCGATAAATATATTTTTGGGTTCTGTATAGAAGTGTAGGGCTTCTAATCCTCCTTCTCTTCCTAGTCCGGATTCTTTCATTCCTCCGAAAGGAGTACGTAAATCGCGTACCATCCAGTTATTGACCCATACGATACCTGCTTCGAGTTGGTCGGCTAGTAAATGGGCACGTTTTAGGTTTTGTGTCCATAGTACAGCACTTAATCCGTAGGAGACACTGTTCGCATATTCTAAAACTTGGTCTTCGGTTTCAAAAGGAGTTAAAGTTACTACGGGTCCAAAGATTTCTTCTTGGTTGACAGTGCAGTAAGGGTCAAGATTTTCAATGACAGTAGGTTCAATAAACCATCCATTTTTACAACGTTCGTTGATTAATTCAACGGGCTTACCGCCGCATAGAATCGTGCCGCCTAACTTTTGGGCTTCATGAATATAAAAAAGTACTTTACGAAATTGGGCTTCCGAAACTATTGCTCCCATAGACGTGTCAGGGAGAGCGGGGTCATTAGGTTTAAATAGTTTAATTTTATCAAGGAATGCATTTTTGAAGTCATTGTAAATATTTTTATGAACCAAAAAACGCGAGGAGCATAAACAGATTTGTCCTTGATTATTAAAAGCACCACGAGTGCTAACTTCTACGCATCGGTTCAAATCAGCATCATCGAAGATAATAGAAGGGTTTTTCCCACCTAGTTCAAGGGATATTTTTTTGAGTAGAGAGCCAGCATGTTGGGCTATACGTTTTCCTGTTGTAGTACCCCCTGTAAAAGAAATGATAGGTATTTTAGGGTGTTTTACAATAGCTTCGCCTGCTTCACTGCCAAAGCCGTTTACAATATTTAGAACGCCTTTTGGTAGCCTTATTTCATTGCATACTTTGGCTAATAAAAAAGCAGTATACGGAGTAACTTCTGAGGGTTTAGCGATAGCGGTATTTCCTACTGCTAAGGCAGGAGCAATTTTCCAGGTAAGTAAATATAAAGGTAGGTTCCAAGGTGCAATTAGTCCTGCAACGCCGAGAGGCTTTCTTTTTACATAATTGAAACCTATCTTCCCCATGTCATACGCTTCATCATGGGCATGTAAAATGGCGGTTGCAAAAAAACGGAAATTAGCTATTGCACGAGGAATATCTATCGACCTTGCTAATTTGATAGGTTTGCCGGTATCTTTTGATTCTGCCATAGCAAATGTATCTATTTGTTTTTCAATAGCATCAGCGATTTTCAGTAAATAATTACTTCTTTCTTCGTTAGTAAGCTGGCTCCAACTTGGAAAAGCGTTTTTAGCCGCTTCATAAGCCATTTGAACATCTTCCAGTTTGCTGTTCGCAATTAAGCTATATACTTGACCTGTTGCAGGTTCGTAGTTCTCTATCCATTCTTCAGATTGAGCTGTAACAAAGGCTCCGTTAATATAATTTAGAATTTTTTCCATTTTGAAATCTTTTTCAAATGGTAAAAATAAGTGTTTTTGATAAATCAAGAAGAAAAGCAAAGTAAATATTTGTAGTAAAACTAATTGGTTAGTTTGTTGATTTGGTAAAATTATTTTCCTTTATAAAGGTATCTTCCCAAATTATCAGAAAATTTTTTATCATATTAGCTATTCGTTTCTTTTGCTTTTATTTGTTTAAATTTGCATGTAAAAACAATGGCAAAAAAAAAACTAAAAAACTTTTTTCGTTTTAAAGATGGTTACTGCCATATTTTAAGTGATAGAATGGTACTTACTCATACAGAAGTTTTAGACGAAAATCAGTTACTAGAAAAAAAAACCGTTCCTTATACGCAAGTTGCAACTTATGCATTTTTTTCGATAATATTTTCATTATATTTTTTTGACCAATATCAGTTTGGGATACGTTGGCTTGCTTTTATTTTTTTAATTTTTGCTTCTATATTTTCTATTGGGGCGGTTAATTTATTAACGATGAAGCTCATTCCTGTGATAGAGCGTTCTAAAATCAAAAAAATTAGGCATGTAAAAAAAATACCAATTATAGCATTGGCAAGCATCCAAATAGATTATAAAGAGCCTGGAAAAAGAAAACAGAATATATGGTTGTATTTAGAAGATGAGCAAGAAAAGGAGGCTTTAGAAGTTTTACGTTATCACAAACTTTTGTCATGAAACCTTTTCAAATTTGGCTTTCGCCTCCTTTTTTGTCAGGTAAGGAAAAAGAATATATTCAGGAAGCTATTGATAGCGGGTGGATATCTACGGTGGGTAATCATATTGAAAAGTTTGAAAGGATACTTTCTAAAAACTTAAAAAATTATTTTGTAATTCCTTTAAATTCAGGAACATCTGCAATACATTTAGCATTAAAATTATTAGATGTTAAAGATGGAGATGAGGTAATATGTCCTAGTTTAACGTTCGTAGCTACTGCAAATCCTATTGTTTATCAGCGTGCAAATCCTATTTTTGTGGATTGTGAGCAAGAAAGCTGGAATCTTTCTCCTGAATGGTTAGAAATTGCTATTCAAAATAGATTAAAAAGAGGGAAAAAACCTAAAGCTATTATTATAGCCCATCTATATGGTAACTCTTCTAAAATGAATGAGATAAATAATATAGCATTAACTTATCAAATTCCAATTATAGAAGATAATGCAGAAGCATTCGGGGCTAAATATAAAAATGAACCATTAGGTACATTAGGTACTTTGGGAGTATTATCTTTCAATGGTAATAAAATCATTACGACAAGTGCAGGGGGTGCTTTAATTTGTTCTTCTGAGAATTTTTATAGTAAAGCCAAATATTTAGCTCATCAAGCCAAATCTCCTGTTTCTTATTACCATCATGAAGAAGTAGGTTATAATTATGGAATGAGTAATTTACTAGCCGCAATCGGGATAGCTCAACTCTATAATTTAGAGGAACGTATCCAAAAAAAACGACAAATCTTTAATAGATATTACGAAGAACTTATTAAACCTTTTAATTTAAGATACCCACAAGAAATACAAAGCTCTTTCTCTACTCGTTGGTTATCAGCTTTTTTGTTGCCAGAAGATAAATCTCCATCAGAGTTGATACAGGTACTTGAAAACCATCAAATAGAAGCCCGTAGGATATGGAAACCGTTACATACTCAACCTATTTATGAAAATCAACCTTTTTATGGAGAACATTATTGTAATTATTTATTTGAAAGGGGCATATGTTTGCCCTCAGGTATAGGATTAAATTTAGAACAACAAAGCTTAATCATAGAAATTGTCAAAACATTTTTAGAATGAATAAGAAATCTGGATTTAGAAGTAAACAATCTGTTTTAATTTTGTGGTATGTATGATTTGTATTTTAAAACTTACGGCAGTATTCAAAATCCTCATCTCATAATTTTACATGGTTTTTTAGGCTCTGCGGATAATTGGCATACATTAGCTAAACAATTTTCTGAAAATTATTACGTCTGGACTATAGACCAAAGAAATCATGGGCGTTCTCCGCATGTTTATGAGTTCAATTACGATGTTTTAGTAGATGATTTGTATGAATTTATAGATTTTCATAAGATTTACCAGCCTATATTGTTAGGACATTCAATGGGAGGTAAAGTAGTTATGCAATATGCATTGTATTTTCCACAATTAGTTTCTAAACTCATTGTTGCAGACATGGCTCCCTACGCCTATAACCATCATCACGAAGCGGTATTAGACGCTTTACGAACTATTGATTTATCCCAATACAACAAAAGAGAAAGTATTGAAGAAGCATTGAAACAGTATATACCAGAGTGGGATACGCGACAATTTATTATGAAAAGCATTTTTTTTGAAAATGGGCAGTACCATTGGCGTTTTTATCGGGATTCTTTATTAGATAACTATGAACAAATCTTGAAATCCGTTCAAGGTAAACCTTTTGAAAAACCTACCTGTTTTATTAAAGGAAGTAATTCTCAATACATTAAAGAAGAACGATGGAATGAAATTTTAGCATTATTTCCAAAAGCTCATCTCAAAATCATTGATAAGGCAGGGCATTGGATACATGCAGAAAAACCTAATGAATTCTATTCTGCAGTCATGCAATTTCTAAATTCAATTAGTTAAAATACAAAAAACTATTGACAAACGCACCCAAAATGTTGTAACTTGCATAGCTTTTTGAAAGTATGAAGTTATCAGACTTTAATTACGATATTCCTGATGAACTGATTGCCCAGACACCATTAGAAAATAGAGACGAAGCAAGACTTTTAGTCGTAAATAGGAAAACAAAAACTATTGAACACAAACAATTTAAAGATATTATTCATTATTTTGAGGAGGGAGATGTTATTATTTTAAACGATACGAAAGTTTTCCCTGCTCGTTTATACGGCAAAAAAGAAAGAACAGGTGCAAAAATTGAAGTATTTCTTTTGCGAGAACTGAACCGAGAGTCTCGGTTATGGGATGTTGTCGTTGACCCTGCAAGAAAGATTCGTGTTGGTAATAAATTATACTTTGGTAATAAAAATGAACTCGTTGCAGAAGTTGTTGATAATACTACCGCAAAAGGTAGGACTATACGCTTTTTATTTGAAGGTGATAATAACCAGTTAGAACAACTAATCGATGAACTAGGTGTTATGCCTATTCCCAATTATATTGTAAGAAGACCTAGTGATATAGACCGAAAGTATTATCAAACGATATTCGCTAAAAATAAAGGTTCTGTTGCCGCACCTTCCGCTGGTTTTTATTTTACACGTGAAATATTAGTACGTTTAGATATTAAAGGTGTAGAAAAGCATTATATTACTTTACATACAGGGTATGCAAGTTTCCGTGAAGTGGAAGTAGAAGATCTATCGAAGCATAAAATGGACTCTGAGTACTACGATATCCCCGAGGCTGTAGCTGAGAGTGTCAATCAAGCGAAAATGAACAGAAAGAAAGTTTGTGCTGTTGGTACAACTGTAATGAGAGCCCTTGAGTCTAATGTTTCCGCTTCTAAAATGTTAAAACCAGGTAAAGGTTGGTCTGATAAATTTATTTTTCCTCCTTATGATTTTAATATCGCTAATGCTTTCGTAACGCAATTCCATCCTCCTAAATCTACCATGCTTATGATGGTTTCCGCTTTTATGGATTACGATTTCTGTAAGTACGTTTATAATGAAGCCATCAAAGAAAAGTATCGCTTTTTCTGTTATGGAGACGCCATGTTAATCTTATAATGCATTTATGAACCTAAATAACTTTAAAGTAATAATCGTTGCAGGGGGATCGGGTAAGAGAATGGGAAAAGATATTCCTAAACAGTTCCTTACTATCCATCAAAAGCCCATCATCATTCATACTTTACAGCGCTTTTTACAGGTTTTTGAGCCACATAACATGATTATTTGTATCAAAGAGAACCATAAACCCAAATTAGAAGCATTATTACAAGAATACAACTTACAGGGAATAACCTTTGTAAATGGTGGTGAGCATAGAACAGACTCTGTAAGAAATGGACTTAAAGCAATCCATCAATTAGAACCTAATTTTATGGGATATGTCTTAATTCATGATGCGGTTCGCCCTTTTGTTTCTGTTGATTTCTTAAAACAATTTTTAAGTGAACTAACTAAAAAAAATCCCTTAATCGCTGTCTGCCCTGTAAAAAATTCTTTACGAAAAATCACCGAAAATGGAACCGAAGCAGTGAATCGTGAACATTATTTAGAAGTCCAAACACCACAAGGCTTTTTATTCCCTGAAATTTACGAAGCATACCAAAATACTTCCCAACTTTTTTCTGATGATGCCTCGCTTTACGAAAATTATTTTCATAAACCCATCTATACTATTCAATACATACCTGAAAACATCAAAATTACTACTATTGTAGATTTAATTTTAGCGGATTACCTTGTTAAAAATGGCTACTAAAATCCACAAAACCTTAATTCATTGTTTACAAATGGTTAAAACTTTTTGCTTTTAGCTAGGACTTTCATAGAAAATATTCCCTTAAATTTGTATCTATGCAAATCATATTATTTGAAGACTACAAAATTTGGGATTTTCTTCCCTTCACGTATACAAGACCTTTTGCTTTGTTAAGAGTAGGTATTGATACCATTCTAGAAAAATGGAAATTCTACATACCCGAAATTAAGTTAGTTACAAGAAGCCCTCTTTCCGAAAAATTCAATGATATTTACTCTGAAATTGAAACTTTATTTATCAATTCTCGTTTTCTACCCACTGAAAACTTGCTTTATCAAGTTCAAAATTTAGAGCCTAATTCTATCTTGACCTACCAAAATGAAGTGGTTGCTTTTCGTTGTGAAGAAGCTATTATCCAAGAAGAATTGATACATAGCCCTTTAAGTTTAACGTTTTTACAGCAACTTCTCTCTAATTTAAACGTTGAGGAAATGGGCGACCAAAAGTATATTTTTTTTGGTAAGATTACTGATTTATTTCAAAAAAATGGTTTCTTAATTTCTTGGGATTTTCAACGATTGACTGAACATGTAAAGAGTACGGAGTTACAAGATTCCTACACCAAAGTATATAACCCTGAAAATATCTTTATTGAAGAAGGAGTAGAAATAAGATGTGCGGTTTTGAACGCTTCAAAAGGACCTATCTTTATTGATAAACATTCTGAAATTCAAGAAAATAGCGTAATTATAGGACCATGTGCTATTGGCGAACATGCTGTAGTCAATCTTGGAGCTAAAATTAGAGGCGAAACCACTATTGGTCCTTACTGTAAAGTAGGAGGAGAAATTTCAAATTCCGTGTTATTAGCTTATTCCAATAAAGCACATGATGGCTTTTTAGGGAATTCTTATATTGGAGAATGGTGTAACTTAGGAGCAGATACCAATACTTCCAATCTTAAAAACAATTATTCTAATGTCAAAATTTATTCAGAGTATTTAGGAAAGACCATAGATACAGGTACGCAGTTTTGTGGAACTTTAATGGGAGACCACTCTAAAACAGGTATCAATACGATGTTGAATACGGGGAGCGTAGTAGGAGTTTGCGCAAATATTTTTGGGGGAGGCTTTCCACCTAAACACATACCTTCTTTTGTTTGGGGCGGTCCCGATGGCTTTCAAACCTTCCAATTAGAAAAAGCTTTTGAAGTTGCGGAAAGAATGATGAAACGAAGAAATATTGCTTTTACCGAAACTGATAAAAAAATTTTATCTCACGTCTTTCAAGAAACAATAAAATTCAGAAACTGGTAGTTTTAAGTGTTAGCCATGAAGAAAGTACTTTGTATTCTGTTAATACTACAAAGTGAGCTTACTTATTCAAAAGTGATTGTTCCCCATCAGATGGAATATTGTGGTATGAAACTTATTTTTTCACAAGGAGCAAGAAATCAAATTCAAAAGTATGTGGATAAAATTATGGAAAATGACCTCTACTTTTATAAAATGGTTGAAAAAGCCACACTCAAATTTCCTATTATAGAAGATGCTTTTCGTTATATGGGCTTGCCGGAGGATATTAAATACATTTGTATACAAGAAAGTGGTCTTAATGGAAATGCAGTATCCAGTTCTTTTGCGGTAGGTTATTGGCAATTTAAAGATTTTACTGCCGAGGAAGTGGGGCTTACTCTTAATTACTTAATAGATGAACGCAAACATCTATATCGCTCTTCCATTGGAGCCGCTAAATATTTCTATAAACAATATGCAAAATATCAAAACTGGATTTATGCTATAACCGCTTACTACACCGGCACAACAGGTGCTTTAGCTTATATAAAACCCGAATATAAAAATGCTAATTCCATGTATGTTACCGAAGAAGTACACTGGTACGCACTCAAAGCTATTGCTCATAAAATTGCCTACCAAAATTTCTTGGAAAAAGCCCCTATACCCATCAAAAAATTTATCCCCTTCCCAACTAACGGAGAAACAAATTTAGAAGTACTCGCTAAAAAACATAATATTTCCGTATCGGAACTTAAATATCTTAACCCCTGGATGATTAACCATTCCTTACCCCCTAAACCTATTAGTTACTATGTAATGGTTGAAGGTAATTATTCTCTAACAGACCCCTACCAACTCGTCTATTCTAAACCTCTTCCCATTAAATTACAACCTTATATCCCTACTTACCAAGAAAAATTTATTTCTCCGAATGTTACCCTTCATACTGATACCACCACTACACTTAATTCCTCTACGGAATACGACTCCGCTTATTACGCACAAAAACAAAAAGAAAATCACGAAATTTTCCAAAAATTAACAGTATCCACAGATTTTACAAGGCTTTCTATTCAAACGGATCCCTTATATGGCATTGAATTTTTTGTCGTAGGTGATGAAACAATTGAAGAAATTTCCAAGCGATTTAAAATAAACCCCAAAAAATTATTGCGTTACAACCATCTGACAAACCCAACCTTATTCAAAAACCAACTCATTTATTTAGTTAATCCAACAAAAGCCAAAATCCATATCCTTAAAAAACATGAAAACTTAAATGATATTGCTAACTTACACAAAATAAAATTAGAAAAACTCCTCAAAAACAATGATTTAGATCTAAATAATTTAGACCTCATCGAAAACCAAAAAATTTATTTACGTATTGCAAAGCCCTCCTTTGAGAAGCGAGTAATTTACAAACTTCCTTATGATGATTATAAGCAATGGATAACTCATGAAGTAAAGCCGGGTGAAACTTTAAACAGCATCGCGAAAATGTATCAAGTGAAACCCGAAGAACTAAAAAATATTAACTTTCTGCCTAATTTTCAGGTAAAAACAGGGCAAATTTTACGAATTAAACAAAATCAATAATTCTTGTTACGTTTTTATCAAACAAAGAAATTAGAATGTGGTGTAGATGAAGCGGGGCGTGGTTGTTTAGCAGGACCCGTGGTTGCGGCGGCTGTCATTCTACCCCCTGATTTCTTCCACCCTGACATCCAAGACTCTAAAAAAATTCCTGAAAAAACTCGTTACCTCTTAAGAGAAATCATTATAAAAGAAGCTTGGGCTTGGAATATTGGTATTAGCTCCGTTGAACATATTGACCAAGTGAATATTTTAAATGCATCATTTTTAGCCATGAACGAAGCTATTAAAGGATTATGCATAGTTCCTGAACTATTGGTGATTGATGGTAATCGTTTTAAAAATGATACTTCCATTGCTCATGTTTGCCTCATAAAAGGTGACTGTAAAAACATCAATGTAGCGGCGGCTTCTATTCTTGCAAAGACCTTCCGCGATGATATTATGAACCTACTACATTCAGAATTCCCTAATTATCAATGGAATACTAATAAAGGATACCCTACTATTTCGCACAGAAATGCCATACAACAATTTGGATTAACTAAATACCACCGAAAATCTTTTCAATGTTTACCCTCCCCAAATCTATTCTCCGAATTTTAAATCAATAAGCCTATAATCTTCTGGAATTTGAAAATTAAACTTTAAATCCTTCGGATTGACCTCTATTTCTTTATGTTCTAAACTTACTGTAACGTTCTTGGGCTCTTTCACTATGATATTCATTTTTAAGGGTACTAACTTGTTGTAAAACACTTGGAAGTTATCATAATGTAGCTCTGATTTCCACCCTTTCTTCGTATCATTAACGTCAATTTTTTTCATTTTCTGTTCAGAACTTATTGCAAATAGCAAAGGAATCTGATTCAAACTAGATAGAAATTGGGTTTCATTATTTTCTTGAATGATTTTGTCCACCTGATTTTGAAAAAAATTACCAATCAAAATACTTTCTATAACACGAATATCGCCCTCAATACCAAATTTTTGCATAAGTTCCGAATTACTACCTTTCCAGTAGGTTTGCTCTAAACGATTAAAAAAAGCAGCGCTATCTCCTTGAATATAGACCCTTACTGCTTCTATTCCAAATCCCGACAAAGATACCCATATCTTTTTTTCTTTTTCTATATGAATACGATAAGCAAATTGAATTTGACTTTTACCTTCCCTAAAAGAACATTTTCCTTTAATTCGTAAAGTTTCATATTGAAGATTGTTATTAAGTACTTCCTGTAAAATACTTTTAGAAACCGAATGCTTGACAACTGTTTGTTTTTTTAAACTTCTTTTATTACAACTTGATATGACAACTAAAAATAAAAAAAGCAAAAAAAATAAGTATTTAGAACTATATTTAGGGAACATATTGGTTTGATTATTACGAATTTCTTTGTCTTTGGGTTTCATATAATACAATTCCTGTTGCAACAGAGACATTAAGAGACTCAATTTGTCCGAACATAGGAACAGAAGCTTTATCATCGCATAATTTTAGTATTGCAGAGGAAATGCCTTTTCCTTCATCACCAAGGACCCAACATACTGGTGTTGTCAAATCTAATTGTTGTATATTTTTTGTAGTTTTTTCTGTACAAGCGAGGATTGTAATACCCATACTTTTTAAGATTAGTATAGTTTTTTTTAGATTTTCTTCTTTGCAAACAGGTAAATAATGAAATGCCCCTGCTGAAGTTTTGAACGCATCTTGATTTATTCGTGCTGAGCCTGTTTGTGGTAAAATTAAAGCATGAACCCCCATACATTCTGCTGAACGGGCAATAGCCCCCATATTTCGAACATCAGTTACACCATCTAATAAGATAAGTAGCGGAGTTTCCCCATGTTCATAGGTTCTAGTTACAATTTCCTCAACAGGTTGATATTCAATAGGTGATAAGTAAGCGGCAACACCTTGATGATTTCTCTGATAACATAATTTATCTAATGCAACAGCAGGAATCTCTTGAATAGGAATATGGGACTTACGTGATAAATATTTAATCTCAGAATATACTTCAGAATTCCCTTTTTGAAGTATAATTTTATCTATGGTTTTTCCAGATAAAATAGCTTCTTTTACAGCATGAACTCCATAAATCAAATTCTTCATTGAAGATTATCTTCTTTTCTTTTTGGGCATATCCTCCTCATCCTCCTCTAAATCCTCCTCTTCAATATCCTCATCTTCATCATCCATTTCTTCTTCTTGATTTTCAAATCCCATCCCAAATTCCTCTTTTTCTTCTATTTCTTCATTAGCTTCTGTTTCTTCTAATTCTGCATCCTCTTTTTCTTCTTCTATACCAGATTTGTTAGTATTAAGATTGGAGTTTGTTCCACTACCTATAGTATCAGGAGCTATTTTAGAAGAATTTTTTTGTACGAAAGTATTATATTCACTTTTGTAGGTAGGACCAAAAAAAATAGCCTGATATTTCTCTAAAGAACGAGATAAATCTGCAGAATATGTTAAGGAGCAAGGCAATTCTTTTTCTCCCATTTCAAAAGGTCTTATATTTTCAAACTTTCTAACTTTGTTGCATAAGGAAGAAATTAAGTAGGTAAAGTCTTTATAAATCAATTTGAGATTGGGAATAAAGCAGTTAGTAGTATAACTATTATCTTCTTCATCTTCAATAGCTTCTATATCGGCTAAGGGTTCATCATCGGATAAATGCAACATAATTCTTTTATTTTCAATTTCATAGCTATTCCAATAGGAAGGTAATAATAACTTTTCGTTTAGTTCTAGTTGTACAAGAATGACATGGTCATTAGCATCATATTGTTGCGCAATAGTATAAAAATGGACAACTAAAAGCGCTAAAAAGACCCCAAATTTCATAATAAAATTTTCAACAATATTAGGGGTAAATTTTTATTTATCCAAATAAATTTTAAAATTACGTATTAACACGTTGATAAGTATTAACAATAGTTTAGGTTAGGAATAGAATTTTTTTCTAGGTTGGCTAGGTATTGTAAATAAAGTTTCAAAGCCTGTTTTTTGGTTTTATCAAGTTCGTAGCTGATATTTTTTTGGTAGTAGTCTAACACTTCATTTTTATTAACACCAAAGGCATTACTCCAAATCGTAGCGACTTCTTCAATATGAGAAAGACCGTAAGCGAAAGCATTTTTGATAACAGGAATTAGGTTTAAGTAATTGTTTTGAGGGTGAATAGCCCAGACCGCAAAAACAAACGGTAGCCCTGTCCATTCTTTCCATTCATAAGCCAAATCATAAATGAAAGCGTAATGATTTTTTAGTTTTATTGCCCTATCCCCAATGACAACAGCACCTGTTGAGGGTTTAATAAAATCAAAAGAATCAGAATTTTGAGGTATATTTTGAAAATAGAGAGCTTGTTTCCAGTAATAATTTGCTAGTATTTTCACAAGACCATTAGAGGTGCGGGAATGATTATCTAAATAAATAGTTTTTAAATTGTGGATAGGTTGTTCAGAGAATAAAAATACGGAGTCTACTTTTCCGTTTGCTCCGATACAAAAATCATCAATTAAGAGGATTTCTTGAAAATCAAGCAAAGCACCTGCGGGGATTAAAGCTACGTCAGAGTTTTGATTTTTAAAGTGTTCTACACATAAGGAAGGTATTTGAAGGATAATTTCTAAATCTTTGATTTGATGTTCAAGACCGTATAAAAAAGGTTTGGTATTAAGGTAGGATACAGCACAGATTTTCATGGGCTACATTTTAATGATTTCAATTTCTATTCTTCGGTTTAAGGATCTTCCTTCAGGGGTATTATTATCTGCGATGGGGCGAGCGTTCCCAAAACCTTTATGACTAATTCTATTTCGTTCTATTCCCATTTGAATTAAGTAATCCTTTACGGCTTTTGCTCTTGCTTCGGATAGTTTGATATTAAAATCTTGTGTAGAACCGATATCGGTATGCCCCGTAATTAAAATTTCTACTTTGGGATTGATTTTCATAAATTCCACCAATTTTTCTAGCCCTTCAATAGCATCTACAGTAAGGGAAGAACTATTGGGAGCGAAATAGATGTTGCGTAAAATTGCTTTTGCTCCCACTTTAATTGGAGTAAGTTCTATGTTATAAGGGAAATCTTGGTTAGGTTGGGTGATAATTTCTGCTTGAAAAGGTAAGTAACCGGGCTGTTTTACAAAAAGTTGATACGTACCTTTCTGAATTTTAATTTTATAATGCTCATTTGAAAAATGATATTGTTTTTTGATAAGTTTCGTTCCTTCATAAGTTTGTAGTACAATATCGACGTTAGGAATAGGTTCATGGGTTTCTGCATTTATGATTTTACCAAGCAAGTAGTGATTTACTACTTTATAATCACTAGGTTCTTCTATTTTTATTTTTTGAAATTCAATTTTTCTGACAACGTGATTATCAAAGTCAGATACATAGATATTATTAGAGGCGTCCATCGTAATTTCGACGGGTTGAGCAAACATGGCAAGATGCCCTTCACCATTTTTAAAGCCCATTTTTCCTGTTCCTGCTACAACAGAGATGACTCGGGTAGCTAAATCAATTTTATAGATAGTATGAGATCCTCCATCGGCAATATAAAAAACATCTTTGGGTCCTGAGCAAATACCACCACCGCTAGCACCATTAAAAAATTGTAGTTTTCTTCCGTTTGTACTATCCTTAAAAAAAGAGAAGTGAGGGTCTAAAACCGTTTCAACACGTTGGTCGGGATAAATTTTACGGATAGCGCGGTTATCGGTATCTATCAAATAAAAATTTCCGTATCGGTCTGCGCATAAACCCGTAGGATTAGAGAATTTAGCATCAGTGCCGATACCGTCTACAAATCCTGGAGTGGGGCTTCCTGCGAAGGTGGTTACTTCCCCATCATTACTAATTTTGCGTACACAGTGATTCTTGGTATCTAGAACGTATAGGTTATCGGTATAATCTACAATGATGCCGATAGGGTTATGAAAGAGGGCTTCTTTGGCTTTACCATTTTTATAACCTTTTTTACCGGGCACGCCTGCAACCGTTGTAACTAAACCATAGGAAGTAATTTTTCGGATACAATGGTTCCAGTAATCGGCTACGTAGATATTGCCGTTTTTATCGGTGTAAGCATCCGAAGGAAAATAAAATCTTGCATTTTCTCCGAAGCCATCTTTAAAGCCTTCCTGCCCGTTACCTGCAAAAGTATAAAGTTCACCAAGTGGTGTTACCTTGCGTATCGCATTATTATAACTATCCGCAATGAATAAATTGCCGAATTTATCTATACTAATTCCATTAGGAGATGCTAATTTAGCCTTATTTTTGGGACCATCTTCAAATCCTTTTTCTCCTGAACCTGCATACGTAGTTACAATAATCTTTTCTTCAATACGATAATTTTGTGCGTTTAAATGAAAAAAAAATAAAGAAAGCAAAAGAAAAATGTGGTTATTCCACTTCATAATTTTCTTCTAAATCTTTTACTGGTTTTTGTAGTTTAAGAATAAGCATGCCCGTAATACCTGCAAGAACAGAGGCTAACATAATTCCTATTTTAGCTTCTTCAATGTAAACAGGACTATTCTTGAAAGCGAGTTCAGCGATAAACATAGACATCGTAAAACCGATGCCTGCAAGCATTGACACACCTGCTAAATGCCCCCAATTGGCTTTTGCGGGTAGCTTCGCTAACTTTAATCTGACCATCAACCAACAAATAGAAAATATTCCTATGAACTTCCCTAAAAATAGACCACAAATAACACCTAAGGAAATCGGAGCGAAGATAAGTTCAGGTACATGGGCAAAATCGATATGTACACCTGCGTTCGCTAGTGCGAAAATAGGCATAATCACAAAAGCCACAATGGAATGCAGATTATGTTCTAACTTTTGTAATGGGGAAGATGCTTCCAGGGTTAGTTCGTTAATGTTATCAAGAATTTTGACTTGTTGATTAGAGAGTAAATATAGATTATTGTTGTCATCTTTTTCAAATTTATCGATGAGTTTACGCATTTGAGAAGTGAAAGCGATTTCATCGAGGTTGGTTTTCATGGGGATAGTAAAAGCGGCTAGTACACCAGCGATGGTAGAGTGGACACCAGAGAGTAAAAATGCAGTCCATAGACCACCTATACCGAATACTGCATAAAAATAAGTATTTCTTATTTTCAGGTAATTTCCTAAAATGAGGATAGCAAGGAATAAGGCACCAAGGGATAGATTAAACATAGAAATTTTAGAGGTATAAAAGAGTGCAATAACAATAACGGCACCGAGGTCATCTACGACGGCAAGCGCTGTTAAAAAGACTTTGATAGAAAGCGGGACTCTGTCTCCTGCTAATGATAAAACTCCTAATGCAAAAGCAATATCGGTAGCAGTGGGAATTCCCCAACCATTAGATTCAGGAGCTTTTCCATTAAAAAAAAGATAAATCAAAGCGGGTGTAAGCATACCAGCTGCCGCCGCTGTGATAGGCAAAATAGATTGCTTCACCGAGGATAACTGCCCTACTGTAATCTCTCGTTTTAGTTCTAATCCTACCACAAAGAAAAATATTGCCATTAAGCCGTCATTTATCCAGTGATGGAGATTATTACGCAATTCAAAGCCTCCAAAAGAAATCGTAAATTGTTGATCCCAGACCCAATGATAAGTGTGATGCCAAGGAGAGTTAGCCCATAACATGGCTATAAGTACAGCAAAAAATAATACAATCCCCCCCGCTGACTCATTTTTAATAAAATTCGCTACCGAAATACCAGGTATAGATTTTCTTTTCTTTGACATAAATATTTTATTTTTATAGTGTTTGTAACAATGTTTTGGCATTTTCTATTGCTGATGCAGGCGGGTTTTCTCCATATAACATTTTCGCAATTTGCTCAATTCGTTCATTATCATTGAGTTTCTTTATTCTCGAATAGGTTTTTTCGCTTATAATTTCTTTGTAGATATAAAAATGTTCTCCTGTACGGCTTGCCATTTGAGGTAGATGGGTAATAGTAATTATCTGAAATTTTTTGGATAGATCTTCCATAACTTTTCCTACTTTTAATGCTACTTCTCCACTAATTCCCGTATCAATTTCATCAAAAATCAAAGTAGAAAGTTCCAATTTCTCGGCTAAAGCGGCTTTTATAGCTAACATTATTCTAGAAATTTCTCCGCCAGATGCAATTTGTGATAATAATCCCGCAGGTATGCCTACGTTCGTACTTACCCTAAAATTCACTTCGGAAAGACCTTTTTTTTGTGGAAAATTAAATTTTTCGAATTCAATTATAAATTTTGCATTTGGCAATGCTATTGCATTTAAGTAATCGTTTACTTTTTTGCTTAATTCTGTGGCTATTTGTTTTCTTTTTTCATCTAATTGGTTTCCAAGACGTAATAATTCTTCTTTTAATTGCGTAATTTCTGTTGAGAGTTCAGTTAAATCTTTATCAAAATTTTGTAAGGAACGAAGCTCATTCTGATAATTTTTTTGTATTAAGATGAGTTCTTTTACCGTCAAAACATTAAACTTTTTTTTTAGGCGATTATAAAAATCTAATTTTGCGTTTAAAACATCAAGTTGTTGTTTATCTAAATCAATATCTTCGGAAAAATCTCGTAAGGTCTGACTAACGTCTGCAATTATAGCGGTTGCTTCAGCCAGTTTTTGTTGTTCATTGATTATTTGGGGTGATAAATTACTAATTTTATCTAAAACTTTCTCTACATTAACCAAAGAGGTGTAAATGGATTTATCGGATTCGTATAAGACGAAACAAGCTTTTTCTAAAGTAGATTTGATAGTTTCGGCATTTTCAAGGATTTTGACTTGTTGTTCTAATTCATCGTCTTCATTTTCAATAAGTTCATAATGGTTAAAATCTTGTAACTGAAATTGAAGAAAAGCTATTCTTTCTTCTACTTTTTGAGCATTGGCTTTTTTTTCATTGAACAAGTTTTCTTTATTTTTTAATTCATGAAATTTATTTTGGTAATTGATTAGGTCCAGTTGTAAGTTACCGTATTGGTCGATTAGAGCGAGTTGGAAATCTTTGGAAAGGATTTTTTGGCCTTCGTGTTGCCCGTGAAGTTCTACGAGGTATTCCATAATTTCTTTGAGGAGGGTCTGATTGACAGGGGTATCGTTTACAAAATAACGACTTTTTCCTTGTGGGGAGATTTCCCGTCGGACAAGGATTTCATTTTCGGGAGATATATCTAATTCTTGCCATAGGGTATCGGGTATTTGAGAAGGGTTTATAAGGAATTGGGCTTCTATAATGGATTTCTTATCAGGGTTGAGGACAGCGGCGGCTTCTGTTTTTTTGCCCATTAAAGCCCCCAAAGCTCCAATAAAAATGGATTTCCCAGCTCCTGTTTCACCTGTAATTATATTTAATCCTTTGCCAAAATGTACCTCCGACTGCTCAATTAAAGCAAAATTTTGTATCCACAACCGCTCAATCATTACGCAAAAATAATAGAAAACTACGCAAAATTATAATTTTTCTATAAAGCTCCTTTATCTGAAATGACATCACCCTAGAAAAATACATTATATTCCTTGACAAAAGCATAGTGATTTTTTACTTTTGTGAAACGTATAATAAAACGAACAGTCATTTTATGAGGTATTATTGGATAGTATTTTTATTTATAATAGGGTTTGCTTGTAAGGAGGTTAATCAGAACTATTTCCAACAAGCAATGGAGCATCAAGTTTTGGGAATAAGCCCTAAAAAGGAAGATATTCAGTATGATAATGGAAAAGAAAAGCCACAAAATAATACCATACCTTTGGTGATAGTTTCTTGGAACATAGCGAATTTTGGGGGTTCAAAAGGAGAAAGTGAAATTGCCTATATGGCAAAAAAATTGAGAAATGCCGATATTGTAGCTATTCAGGAAGTGGTTATTGGACCAAAAGGAGCGCAAGCAATCTCGCAATTAGTAGATGAACTCAATCGTACAGGAGCTAAATGGGATTATGTCCTCTCTGACCCCACTAATGGTCCTGGAACGGAACGTTATGCTTTTCTTTTTAAAACTAAAAATGTTTCTATCAAGCAAAAAGGCTTTTTAATCAAAGAATTAGACGAAGCTATTGACCGTGAGCCTTTTTATCAAAAATTTGAGGTAAGAGGAAATGGTTTAACTACTACTATTAGTTTGGTGAATATCCATACGGTTCCTAAATCAAAGGGACCCGAAAAAGAGATACAAGCATTAGCAAGGTTACATACTCTATTCCCTAATGATAAGTTATTGGTAATGGGAGATTTTAATACGCATCAGAATTCTCCTGCTTTTGAAGCCTTAAAAGGTGGTCAGTGCCATCCTGCTTTGAAGGGGCGTATTAGAACTACCCTAAAAATGGAACCTGACCCCGTTAATGGTGAAAGATATGCTAATGATTATGATAATATTTACTGCAAGTCACCATGGATTACGGTTACGGAGGCAAACCGAATAGATTTAACCCAAGATGTACCTAATGTGTATCCTGATTTAAAAAGCATAAGAAAGGTCTCTGACCATGTTCCTGTCTATGCTAAAATCCTCGTAAAACCTTGAATCGACAAAATGTATGAAAACCTATGCTAAAAATTTACAAGTTTCTTAAAAGTTCATCTTTTTTCTTTTGAAATTCTTCATTTGTGATGATTCCTTTTTCTTTGAGTTGAGCTAGTTTTTCAATTTTTTGGAAGATTTCACGATAGTCTTCGTTTTTATTTTGTTCTACTTTTTCGGCTTCTTTTTTCCCTTCTTGGAGCATATCTTCATAGAATTTTTTCCATGAATCTACGTTAAAATTGGAGAGGTCTCCACCTTCTTCAAAATGTTTTTTAAAAACTTTACCTACGGCGTAGGTAGTAGCCCCCGATAACACGGCCATAGATGCCCCCCCAATAAAAGTCCCCACGATGGGTATTGATTTAATTAAAGAAGCTCCTAATTTAGCGAAAGTAGAACCTACTAATGCTGTAATAAAAGTTTTCGCTTGAGACTCATCATAATTGATATCGTATTCATCACAAATGCTTTTTATCATATTGATTTGTACAGCAGTTACTGCTATCAGGTCCACCCAGGGTACAGGAATTAAACCTAAGGCTGTTGCATAAATCATATTATTTCTAATCAAAACGTCTACGCGTTCACTTCTTTTCATTGGATAAATTTTTTGCTAATTTATAGATTTTTCTAATTAACCAAGAGATAAACTAAAAATGTTTATCTTATTAGAGTTACTGTACCGTAACGTTTAAAACGTTTCCCTGAAACTACGTAAACATAAGCTCCCTCGGGGGCAGGTCCATTTTTATAACTTCCATCCCATGCGTTCAAATAGCTATTAGAACTAAAAATTAAATTGCCCCAGCGGTCAAAAATTAAAACACTTTCTACGCATTCAGGGAATTCCCCAACGATTTTGAAGGTATCATTAAAACCATCTCCATTCGGCGTAAAAACATTTGGAATATAAATATAGCTCGTAGCACTGGGTGAAAAATAATACAAAGTATCTTTTTGTGCTACGCAACCGTTGGTATCAATTACCGTAACTTGAATACGATAGTTACCACTTTTGTTTTCTCCGTAGAAATAAGAAGGTATAGGCAGGGTAGAGGTGCTACCGTCCCCAAAATCCCATGTGATAGCATCAAAACGACTAAAATTAGTACGGAAACGTAGTACGCCAGAACAGGCTTCTTGCTCAATGATAATATCGGGAATAGAGGGGTTTAGTACCGTGATAGTATCGATTAAACTATCTACACAAGCAGTTCCCTGATTAATAATAAAGCGAATGATATAGTTTCCTGGGGTTGAATAAGTGTGATTAGGGTTAGGTTGCAAGGAAGTTGTACCATCTCCGAAATCCCAAAAATAACTAAA
>CALLNY010000020.1 GCA_938005475.1 uncultured Bacteroidia bacterium
AAGTTGTATTTCTTTATCTAATTCACCATACATTTCATCATAAACCATCTCTAAATACTCTTCATCCTCCATTTTCTCGCGTATTTTTTCATCCGCATTCGCTCTCTCTAAACGCTGATAAATTTTTATCAAATCCTTATCTCGCGGTATATACGGTATACCTAAAATCTTACAACCTATTTTGTCATTAGATTTCCTATAATCTTGATTAAATATTTCCAATAGCTCCGATAACTTACTTCTTAATATCAATTTCAATCTCGGTACTTGTATAACATAGCTATCATGAGTTAATTTTTCTATAAATTCGCTCTTGATATTCAATTCTTTACCTGTATAAGCATCAATGTATTTACGATTAACATGAGTTACAGCTTGGGGTAAATCTTCTAACTTAAATCCCAAAATGTATATGGTAATAATAGGTAGGTCATCCATTTGATATTGTTTGGCTAAATATCCACGAAAACGTAATAAATCAGCATGATAGCTTTTATTCGATTTTTGTATTTCTATCAATACTTTGGACAAATTCCCTTGTTGATTTTTTATTTGGGCAATAAAATCTAAACGTTGTACTCTAATCGGCAAGTCTTCTTTTTGGATACTTTTCTCTTGGGGTAGTAATTGGATATCAACGATTTTTTGGTTAATAATAATACCGATGAAACGTTTTGCGACCTCGGGGTCTTCCATCATGTACTTAAATACAGCATCGTAAAGAGGATTGGCTATGTAAATCATATTGCAAAGTTAAGAAGATATTTCATTAAAGATTATAAATAGTACTTAAAGAGTTTTTAATTGACTTACTCCCTGTTATTAAGTTATTCAATTACAAAATATTCATAAAGAAAAGTTTTTTGCTTTAATTGAAGTTCTTTAATGTTATCTAAATCATGCCATTTTTGGAAGTTTCCATGCATATTTCTGTAATTAACAATCAATTTAGCGTTTTGTTTGCCAATATATGGGTGTTTTGCTAGTTCTGAATAATCGAGCAGATTCAAGTTTTTAGGTTTATAATTACTCATTTTTTCAAGAAAAGTGTATTCTTTAAGAACGGATAAAATCGTGTCATTCATCCCATAGATATCGTTTAATTGGGAGTAATCTATGAAATAAGGTAATAAATTACGGAACTTGATAATTCTAGAAGCCATTTTAGGTCCTATTTTAGGTAATTTTTCTAGTTGTAAAGAGTCGGCGGTATTCAGATTAAACTTTATTATTTTTGGGGGTTTTGAGATATGAGAATTATGAGAATTAACGGATAAGGTAGTATCTAAATAGGTAAAATGTTTGAGGAGTAGTAAATGTTTGTTTTCTAATCCGTAAATGGTATTTAATTCATTCCATGAAGTAAAAGCTTGTTTTTTTAAGCGATATTTATGGATACGAGCGGCTAAATAACTAGGAAGGAATAGAGCAAACTGAGTTGAGTCTGCGGTGTTTAAATTGATTTTATTTGTGTTGGGCAACGAGAAATCTAAACAATGTTGGATTTGAGGGTATATTTTATCTATGCCATAAATATTTTGGAAGTCTTCATTATTTAAAAAAAACTTTATTTTGTTTCTGTATTTCAAAATATTAGAGATGATTTTGGGAGGGATTGCTAAATTGGATTGGAAGATAAGACTATCTGCGATATTAACTTTTACAATTTTACATTGAGTGATAGAATCTTTTGGATAGGATTGGTCATAAATGAATTTAGGATTTTGTGTAATTCCTGGTAGATTAGGAGAGTAAAAGTACAGGAGGTATAATTTATAGAGTATTAGTAAAAAAATTAAGCCAATAACAACCCAAAGACCTTTTTGATGGGAAGTCATAGCAAGAAATTTTATACGATATTATGCTTAATGGCATATTTAATAAGTTCTGCGGTATTTTTTACGTTGAGTTTTTGGAGGAGATTTCTTCGGTGGGTATCAACGGTTCTGGGGGAGATAAATAATTTATCGGCTATATCTTGTGAAGTTAAACCTTCCGCAATGAGTTTAATGACTTCAATTTCGCGTTTGGTAAGTTGGGAATTATCGTTATCTTTGTTTATGTCAATATCGTCATTATTTTTATTGGGCATAAACTTGGTCATCATCTTAGTAGCTACTTCAAGACTAAAATAGTTTTCGCCTTTAAAAATTTTTTGGATAGCAGTAACAAATTCTTCTTTACCAACATTTTTGAGGAGATATCCTGATGCTCCTGCTTGTAACATTTTTGAGATAAAAGCTTCTTCGTCATGCATAGTGAGCGCTAAAATTTTCACGTTGGGGTAATTTTCAGTTAAATATTTCGTAGTTTCTATACCGGACATTTCAGGCATGCGTATATCCATAATAACCACCTCAGCGAATTGGTTTTTAAAAAACTCAATAGCTTCCACACCATTAGAAGCTTCACCTATGATTTTTATGTTAGGGACATCTTCTAGTAAGGATTTTATCCCGTCCCTTATGATTTTATGATCATCTACAATAAGTACAGTAATTATATTATTCATACACGAAACAAATTTAAACTTTATTTGAATATGAAGCAATAGGGACTTCAATTATGCATAAAAAACCTTTGTCGGGTTCACTTTCAAAATGGATATTTCCTTGAATAAGTTTTATTCTGTGTTCAATATTTCGTAAACCAATACCTCTGGATTTTTGCTGGATAGTTTGTAAATCAAAACCTTTACCATCATCTTCATACATTAAAAGTATAGTATTCTCGTAATAAAATAATTGTATATAGATATTATGGGCATCTGAATGTTTAAAGGAGTTATTTAGAAGCTCTTGTACAACTCTATATAAGGTTATCTCATAGGATTTATCAATAGGTATTTCTTGCCCATAGGCTTGATAATGAACTTTGATTGTATTAACACCGTTCATAATTTTAGTGAGTTCTTTTAAAGCACTATTTATGCCTAGCTGTTCCAAAGAGCTGGGCATCAAATTATGAGAAATAGAGCGTAATTCTTGAATCGCGGCATCTAACAAATTTAGAGATTTGCGGTACAGTTCTGAATTTTCTTGATTATGACAATCGGATTCTAATGCACCGATATTGATTTTCAAAGCGGATAACATTTGCCCAAGCGAATCATGTAAATCTTGTGCAAAACGTTGTCTTTCAAACTCTTGGGTATCTACAATAGCTTTAATAATTAGATTTTGCTGATTTAATTTGGTTTGCATGAGCTCTTGTTCTTGTCTTTTTCTTTCTGTAATATCTCTTACAATAATAAGCCAATAAGTTTTATTATTCACGAATTGAATAGGAGAAAATTCCATTTCACAAATATAAGTAGAGCCGTCGGCTCTTAAATTTTCAAATTCTACTTTTGTTATTTCATAACTTTTTAGTTTTTTTAGGGTTTCGGGTGGTATTCTTTCAAGAACTTGATTAACTTCCCAGAAGGGTCTATGAAGGAAATTTTCTTTATTTCGTTTTGAGATATTAAAATAAGCATTATTTGCATAAACAATAATAGGAGGGTTTTCATCATTTAGGATAAGTACTCCGTCTGAGGTATTAGCAATAGCAGTTTCAAGCAATAATCTCATTTCTTCTGCTTGAATTTTTTCAGTGATATCTGTAATTCTTGCTAAAACCAGTTTTTCATGACCGGCAGTAATGTGTTTAAAGGTTAAATCTAACCATGCTGATTTAGATTGTCCTTCATAGAATACTTCTCCTTGCCAATCTTCCTTTTCGAGAATTTTTTTTATAATAGTTCTTCTTAAAGATTTTGGTAATAAATTCTCTTTCTTGTTATGTTCAATAAGCTCATTTAATGAAGTAAAACCCAATATTTTTAAAAGTCTTTGATTGCATTTAATAATATTTCCATTATAATCGAAGATAGCTAAACCATCTCCACTCTGGCTAAAAACAGCATCTAGTAGATCTAGGGTTTTTTGTTTTTCTATTTGTTGTAATTTTTTTTCAGTAATATCGTTAGCGTAAATTGTAATAGCTTCAATCTTATTATTTAAGTTTGGGATAGGATAAAAATGAGTATCATAGTAATAATTAGAACCTTTCACAGAGAAGAATATTTCTTTTGAAAATTTTTCTCCTTTAAATGCGGCTTGATAATATTTTTCCCAGAATTTTATATGTTTAGAGCCCAATAGTTGTAAATTATAACCTTGAATGGGATAAAACCCAAATACTTTATAGAAGAGTTCGCTGTATTGTTTATTAAAAGATACTAATTCATAATTTTTATTGATAGACCAAATAATAATATTAGTATGCTCGATAAGGGATAATAAATTAATTTGGGATTTTTTTAATTCATTTTCAATAATTTTTTTATCAGTTATATCAATGACGGTAGCTTCAATAATTTTTTCGTTAGTTAACAAAGTGGTTAAATGAATGTTTTCTAGTACCCAGATGGGAGAGCCATCGGCTTTTTTTTGATATAGTTCAATATTTTTTAAGAAACCTGTTTCTTGTAGTAAGTCTATTAAGGCGTTTCTTTCAAGCGGGGATTGATAAAATTGGACAGCGTTCTTACCTATAAGTTTCTCTGCGCTTGAGAAACCGAAAATTTTGGCATAAGCATCATTACAATGAATAATCGTTCCATCTAATTTTTTTTGGACAACTCCTGCTAAATTACGTTCAAATAGCGAACGATATTGCCTTTCTGATTTTTGTAGTTCCTCTAGAAATTTTAATTTTTCACTTACATCATGAGCCGCTAATACTAATCCCTTTACTTCAAATTCTTCATCGTGAAAAGGAAATATGCTTAAATCAAAAGCTAATTTTTTATTATACCATTCAATTTTAACATTATCTAACTTATATTGAGATAATTTACTACTCAGTAGGTCAGTTATGAGATGGGTATTATGAGGAATATTTTTAAGGAAGGGTAATAATTCTTGGATAGGGGCAAAAGTATTAAGATAAATTTTATCTAATTGAAATAGCTTTCTAGCGGAATCGTTATAAAAAATCACATAACCATCAGCATTGGTGGCAATGATTGCATCCTTTAGATTTTTTAGAATGTTAAAAAATTGTTTTCTTTCATTAGAAACTTTACTGAAGTTATTATGCTTAAAAAAAGCGATTTCAATAGTAGTTTCTAATTCTCTTTGGTCGAAGGGTTTGATTAAAAAAGCATAAGCATCAGAAAGTTTAGCTCTTTGAAAAGTCATCTCATCGGAGTAAGCAGTTAAAAACACAATAGGAATATCCACTATTTCTTTAAATTTTTGAGCAGTTTGTATTCCATCAATATCTCCTTTAATCATTACATCCATAATTATTAGGTCAGGCAGATAATCAGGTCCTTTTTTAAGAAGGTCTGTTCCATTATCAAAAATTTCGGGGACAACATATCCCATTTCAATAAGCCTTGCTTGTAAATCTAATGCTACGACTCCTTCATCTTCTAAAATAAGAATAGTTTTAGGTTTATTTTTCATTCTGATTTAGCCTTTGATTTGAAAATAGTTCATCAAAAACTTTGCAAATATAAATGAAACATCATATACTCTTAAAAAATCAGAATGTAGCTGAGTTGATTTAGGGTGCGAATTAGTGGCACAAATTATTTTAATGGTATTAGCATTACAAAGTTTTTCAAGAGAGTTATTAGGTAAAATGAGATGGGTAGCAACGGCAAAAATTTCTTTTGCTCCATGTTCTAGATAAGCGTTAGCGGCTTGGAGAAGCGAACCACCAGTTCTTATCATGTCATCATAAATAATCACTGTTTTATTTTCTACATCTGCGTTAACGCCTGTAATTTTAGTTTCTGAGCCACTTTGGCGAGATTTGTAAACAAATGCGGCTTCAACTCCTAAATCATTAGCTATAGAAGCGACCCATTTTGCTCTTCCAGCATCTGTTGAAGCTAATATGTAATCTTTACCTTCACTTATCTCTTGAATAGCCTGAATAATAACGGGCTTAGCGTATAAGTGCGTAGCAGTAATGTGTTCTCCAAAATAATGCGGAATTCCTTCAGAATGTAAATCTAATAACAAAACTTTATTTCCCTCAGGGGGCTCCGGTATTGCAGATAAAATTTTCGCACGTGTTTTCGCTTTTACAATCTCCCCTTCTTTTACAGAACGCTCCATCGTACTATACCCAAAATATGGTATTACCAAAGTTAAACTTCTCGCTCCCGCCTTCACTATACCATAGCCTAAATCATATAAATTTAAAGTACATAAATCATTATGGGTTCCTCCAACTAATATAACATGCTGACCTAATACATTTTGCTCTACTCTGTGATATATCTCACCATCCGGAAAAATTCGCTCTTCAATCGTTCCAACTGGTATTTTTAAATAGTCTGCTATTCGTTTCGCTAAATAATCATATTCTTTTAAAGAAAATAGTATCATGGTTCTAATAATGCCAGCAAATTACAAAAAATTTTTTCAAGTTTAAATAAAGAATTCTATTAACCCAATTACGCATCAGAAAAATACATATGTAACAACTAAACTGCTAATTAACTAATTTACAATAAGTCCTCCCCAAAAAACAAAATTATAGTAACATACACATACAGAATTGAAACACCTTAAAATTGTTCAATAAATAGTCAAAAAAATCCTTCCTTGATATATGAAAAATTGAACTTTGGAATACTTTTTGCTATTATTTGGAATACTTTTTGCTATTAAATATATCAGTCTCCAAATAAAATGATAAAAAGTTTTTTTATTTTTCTTACAATCAGCTTGATAGGTTATACTTCCTTTACTCAACCTTACTACAAAAGCAATAACTCTAACGTGATTTCTTTTTATTCAAAAGCACCATTAGAAGATATTGAAGCAGTTAATAAAGAAGCAACTTCTATAATTGACATACCAACACGTAATGTTGCATTTAAAGTGCCTATAAAATCTTTTAAATTTCAAAATAGATTGATGCAGGAGCATTTTAATGAAAATTATATGCATTCCGATAAATTTCCTGATGGTACTTTTGCTGGTAAAATTATTGAGTATGTAGACCTAAAAAAAGAGGGTGAACACGAGGTAACCGTGTCAGGAAAATTAACTATTCACGGTGTTACGCAAAATAGAACTATTAAAGGTAAAATTACAATCAAAAACCAAACCGCTATGATAGATTGTAAATTTGATGTTTATCTAAAAGACCATCATATAGACATTCCTAAAATGGTAATAAAAAAGATTGCTGAAAAAATAGAAGTTACGGTTCATTCCGAAAATTTTTACACAGAAATAAAATAAAAGGAAATTCAATAAATAGCTATTACTAATGTTAAATATTCTGTTACAATTTGGTATTTTTTTGTTCTATTATTATTCTTATGCGCAAAACTGTCATCATCTTGCAAAAACCTATCAAGCTCCATTAGCGAATTTATCTCGTCATGTAGACCTCAAGTACCTAAAATTCCGAATAGAACCTAAAATGAATGTTTTATATTTTGAGAGAGCATCGGCTCGCTGGGGATTTACTATCCATGATACCCTGCCACTAAAATTGTATTTACACTCTCAATTATTCGTAGACTCCATCACCTACCAAAACCAGATTTTAAGTTTTACCCATCAAAATGACCTTATAGAAATTCTTTATCCTTTTTCTCTTAATCAGTACCATGAAGTTACGATTTACTATCACGGTATACCAGCTTCTAATGGATTTGGCTCGGTAGGTTTTCAACCTGATACTGCATTATGGACACTTTCACAGCCTTATGGTACTTACACTTGGTTACCCAATAAAGAAGATTTGCTGGATAAAATTGATTCAGTAGATATTGAAATAACGGTTCCGAGTGTTTTTACCGCTGTTGCAAATGGTTTAGATTTTGGATTTACAGAAAATAACACAAAAAAAACCTTCTATAGAAAACATCGCTCCCCTATCGCTCACTATTTGATTGCTTTTGCTGTCGGGAAGTACTATCAACAAAATTTTACTTTTAATTATCAAAACAAAACTTACCAAGTAACTAATTATGTTTATGAGCAAGATACCGCTGCCGCAAGGTTTAATACTCAAAATATGATTGCCTTCTTCCCGTATCTTTTTGAAAAATTTGGTGACTATCCTTTCTATCCTGAACAGTATGGACAAGCCCAATTTGGTTGGAGAGGTGGTATGGAGCATCAAACAATGACTTTTGTAGGTTCTTGGTGGATTGAACTCCTTATCCATGAAGTAGCCCATCAATGGTTTGGGGACTTAGTAACCTGTGCTACATGGCAAGATTTATGGTTACACGAAGGCTTTGCTACCTATATCTCCGGCTTATACTATGAAAATTTAGACCCTCAATGGTGGTACCCATACAAAAAAGCTCGTATGAACTCAACTACTTCTCAGCCTCTTGGTTCTGTTTTTGTCCCTGAACAAGATACCGCAGACGTGTCCACTCTTTTTAGTAAAAGGTTACGCTATGATAAGCCCGCTATGGTACTACATCAACTACGTTTCATCATGGGAGATACCGCTTTCTTTAATGCTTGTTATGACTTCTTACATGACCCCGCTTTGCGTTTCCGACAAGCCCATACCCAAGACCTCAAACGCCATTTCCAAAACCATACTTCATGGGATATCAATACTTATTTCCATCAATGGGTCTACGGTGAAGGTTTTCCAAATTTGTACTTAAATGCTCAAATAACTAATAACGTGTTAAGTTTACAATTAGAACAATCCTCTAATTCTAACATTCATTGGTTTCATGTCCCTACTCCCCTAAAAATCTACGCTAAATATCAAGAAAAACCCGTGGTAATTGATACAGCTATTTATTTTCTTTCTGCTTCTGATATTCACTACATACCTTACCTTGAAACTATTGATAGCATTCGCATTGACCCTGATTTGTGGACTATCAAAGGCGAAGCTTTCGTCGTTTCGAATACCGCCATACAACAACCTTGCCAACTTATGGTCTTCCCCAACCCCGCCATTAACGAAATCATAATCAATACACAATCTCCTGAACTTATTACTATCTACGATGTTCAGGGAAATAAAATATTACAAAAAAAATATCTGCCTAATCAAAAGATGGACCTTACTCAGCTGGTACCCGGAATTTATTATATTGAAGTGAATAATACCCACCTAAAACTCGTAAAATTATAATTTTCATGTTTTATTTCAACTGAAATTCAAGTTTTATCATATTTAGCACTTTATTTCATTTTGTATTAGTGTAACACAAAAGAACAAAAATATAAAATTTGCTTATTTTTGTATTCGATTATGGAGAAGATTCTCATTGAGATTATTGGTTGGGCAGGCTCTTTTGCGGTAGTTCTTGCTTATTTATTAGTATCTTACCAAAAAATTCATTCCAACTCTTTTTTTTATCAAATTTTAAACCTTTTCGGTAGTATTTGCTTGATTATCAATACTTTTTACAATCATGCTTTCCCATCTATGACCGTTAATATTATTTGGGCTTTTATTGCTATTGCAGTTCTTATAAAACCGCTGTTTCAAAACAAATCCTAAAATCATTTAGAAAGCATTCTCCGTTTAATCAAATAATCTAAAAGAACCTTATCATAAGGCTTTTGGATATCAACAGGCACTAAATCAATCTTAAATTCTCTACAATGCTGAATAAATTGATTCCTGTAATCCTGAAACAATTTCTGATATTCCTTTTGAAGGTATTGCGGTTGTATTTTCAGTTCCTCCCCTGTCTCCATATCTTTTAGTAGCATTGGTTGATTAGGTAGTTCTAATTGTGCTTCCGTTTTTTCGTCTAACAAATGAAAAATTAAAATTTCATGTTTCTGATGTCTTAAATGTTGGAGAGCATGAAAATATTCTTTCAACTTACTGGGATTATCCAACAAATCCGAAATAATGACCACAAAGCCCCTACGCCCTAAACGACTTGTAATTTGATGTAAAACATTGGGAGAGTTTGTTTTATGAGTGAATAAATCTTTATCTTCTAAAACTTTTTCAAGAGCCGCTAAATTTTTGAGCAACCAAGAGTATTGAGCCTTAGCCTGAATAAAAGTTTGTATTTCTTCATCTGCTAAAATCAGACCTACGGCATCACGTTGTTTAAGCATAAGATTTTGTAATGCCGCTGTCAAATAAATTCCATATTCTAATTTACTTAATCCTCCCTGCGGGTAACGCATTGAATCTGAAACATCTAAATAAACATAGCATTTAAGGTTTGTTTCTTCCTCATAACGTTTCGTAAATAGTTTATTGGTTTTACCGAAAACTTTCCAATCAATATTTTTAAGGCTGTCTCCTGGATTATATTGTTTATGCTCCGCAAATTCAACAGAAAACCCATGATAAGGACTTTTATGAAGTCCTGTAATAAAGCCTTCCACAATTAATTTCGCAATAAGTTCCAAATTAGAAACCTTTGAAGCAACAACAGGATCCAAGTAACGTGAAATAGTTTGTTTCATTTACAGGCAAAGATAAACTTCTTAATGATAAGAAAAAAATTTAAGCAAAGAACAGGCTCCCATCCATTTAATAATTCCAAAACTTAATATGAAATTCTTTTTCTTTCAGTAAAATACACTACTACAATAAACTTTTGATAAAATCTATATTTTTCTTGTCCAATATAGATTGGGAGGGAGCGATAGATTTGAG
This sequence comes from uncultured Bacteroidia bacterium, assembly GCA_938005475.1. Classification (GTDB taxonomy): domain Bacteria; phylum Bacteroidota; class Bacteroidia; order J057; family CALLMJ01; genus CALLMJ01. Next base: position 10,630 of record CALLNY010000020.1, read on the forward strand.
AACTTTTCCCGTTTTATCCACTATAATTTTCTGAAAATTCCATTTTATAGAACAATCTAAATTACCATTATGCTTTTTTTGTGTTAGAAACTGATACAAAGGATGGCAATCACTCCCTTTTACAGATATTTTCTCAAACATAGGAAAGGAAACATTATATTTTGTAGAACAAAATTGAGCAATTGATGCATTATCACCAGGCTCTTGCCATAAAAAGTTATTTGCAGGAAACCCCAAGACGACTACGCCTTGTTCTTTATATTGCTCATAGAACTTTTGTAGTTCTGCATATTGTGTAGTAAAAGCACATTTAGAAGCAACATTCACAAAAACTAATACCTTACCCCGAAGTTCTGAAACATAAAATGGTTTTCCATCAATCGTTCTTAATTCAAAATCGTAAATAGATTTTTGTGTGCAAGGATTTTTATAGACGGTCTTGCAACCTAAAAAACTTGAAATATAAACTAACATGATAATTATTTTATTCATGCATCTCTAACAGTGCCCCCAAAAAATAAGTTTCAAAAGCCATTTATTAAAAAGCACTGCCTAAATTTTCGATTTCGCAGTGCCTCTCCCAATATCAATAAAATCAATAAAAGAATACTACCTTATCAACGTAACTGTTCCTACGAATTCATACAATTGATTATCAAAATCACGCGCTTTCAAATAGTAAGTATAAACTCCCTCAGGACAAGCCTTTCCTGATTTATCTATACCATTCCAACGAAAGTTCAAATCCTGTGTCTCAAAAACTTCTTGATCCCAACGATTTACGATAATCATTTGAATAGCAGTAATGTACTTGGTAGTAATAAAAAACTCATCATTGATACCATCGTTATTCGGAGTAAATGCAGAAGGAATTAAAACTCTCAAATCTTTCAGTACATGTACTAATTGATTTATCACGATAGAATTTACACAACCGTTAGAGTCCACTACTGTTAAGGTTACATTGTAACTGCCTTCTTGAACATACTGATAGACGGGATTAGGATTAGTTGATTGGCTACCATCCCCAAAGGTCCATAACCATGATTTTACATTATTGGGAACATTCGCATTAAATTGAGCAATGGCGTTGGGTAAATATAAGGTATCTTCTGCGACCGTGATTTGTATACTTGGAGATGGGAATACCCAAACTCTTAAAGGCGTTCGGGTTACACTTCTGCAACTATCGGAATTGATTGTGCCTAAATAATAGGTTGTTGTACGATTTAATTGGGGCGTATAATATTGATTACCAATAAAAAATGGGTTAGGTGCACTAGGAGAACTAAACCATTCAATTAACAGGTTGGGGTCATTTGTAGAAGCATTTAGAATCGTTGCGTATCCCTGACAAATACTATCCGCTACTACTTCGGGAGCCTCAGGCGTTGGATATATTATCACATCTTTAATTACTACATTAGAAGTACACCCATTTTCTATTACATAAAAACTTACTGGATAGGTTCCTGGTGCATTAAAACGAACATTTTGAGGGTTTTCTACATTAGAGGTTTGTGGAGTTGCATTGGGTCCGAAGTCCCAAAAGAAAGAAGGATTACTTCCCCATATTCCTTGTCCATCAAAATCAAAACTATGCCCAACAAAGCATTGTGGAGCTGGAGTTGGGAAGGTTACTTGAGGTTTAGGATTTACAAAAAACGTTCTTCTGACGGTGTCGCTAATACAACCATTGCTGTAGGCAACTAATTTTACTTCTTTGGGACCAGGAGATAAATAGGTTACCGTAACCGTAGATTGAGTAGAAATTGCTGGTAAAGCGCCGTATCCAAAATCCCAAAAATAACTATCTCCGCCAGTAGCCGTGAACGTAAAACTATTACCTTCAATACATTGGTCTGCTACGTTAACAGGAATAACATTGGGGTTAGGAATATTATAAAAGTAGACTGTATGGAAGACAGTATCACCGGGGCAACCATTTGCATTGAACGGAATGACCCAATAGGTTGTACCATTCGCATTTGGTGTAACAGTAATCGTTGGAGTAGTTGATCCTGTACTCCATATGTAATTATTTGCTCCAAAAGCTGTTAAAGTTAAAGACTGATTAGGGCATATTGAATCTGATGCCGCTATTGTTGCTGTAGGTCGTGGATATACCTGAACAAAATAGCTCACAAAGGGACTCAAGCATGCTCCATTATCTATAACTGCTAATGATACACTTGTTGAACTGGTTGCCACAAATTCTATGATTTGCGTACTATCACCTGTACTCCAATAATATGCACTCATACCAGCAGGCCCTTGTAATCTCACAGTATCCCCTATACAATAAATCGGTTGATTAGCAGTTATACTCGCTTGAGGTACGGGATAAACCGTTACATTCACAGTATCTCTTACTACACAATTGAATTTTGTAACCGTTAAAACATAAGTTGTAGTAATAGGACTGCTAGTGTTATTGGTGAGATTTACGATAGGATTGGCTATGTTAGGATTACTTAGCCCATTAGAAGGAGACCAAACGTATGTTTGCCCTTGAATAGGTGGAGACCCAATAGTAAAAGGACCTGTTCCTGAACAATAAGATAAATCTAAACCTGCGTCAAGGATGACACCATCCTGCGGAGTGATAGTAACCGTATCGTTAATAACCAAAGTACAACCTATGCTGTCTGTGATAGTTAGAGTTATGGGGTAACTACCGGGGCCGCTGAAAGTAAATGTTGGATTTTGAAGAGCGCTATTACCGGCTGGTGTTTGCCAATTATAAGAATAACTACCTAATCCTCCAGTGGGTTCTACATTAAATAACACGTCATTACATTGAACTATCCATGAATAGGAACTAGTATCAAGTTTAGGAGGCACGTTGATAGTATACGCAAACTGATTAGCACCTTGCAAGGGGCAGTGGTCATCTTTTACATTGACTACGAAAGTGTATTGCCCAGAAGCAGTAGGAGTCCAACTAAAAAAGGCTATATTATTTTCTACAAACACGTTAGAAGTAACAAAAGAAGCTCCTGGAATAGCATTGTTCCAGTTCATTAACACTTTATCAGTGTCGGGGTCAAAAGCATTTATAAAGAAATTGACATTATTTCCTAAACATACAGTGGTTGAGTATTGATTAGTGCCATTAATTCCTGATGCAACGGGCGGAGTTTGAGGACCGAACCCAAAAGAAGCAGATAAAGCATTGCAATCAATTACAGTAACCTGCATATCCCGAGCAATTGTACCAATGAGCACACCATTTCTGTATTCATCAACGCAAATCGTAAAAACCCCATTCCAGTTATTCAAAGTAGGAGTAAGTGTGATAGTTCCTGTAATCGGGTCAAGAACAGCACCAAAAGCCGCTGGAAAAGGATTATTAAAGCTTAATGGAACTACAAAAGGCACTCCTGTAAAGTTATCAGTTAGTGGAGGACAAAAACGAAAGACTAAACTATCACCATCAGGGTCTATTGCCCCCTGATTGATAGAGGCTAATATATTTCTACATACATAGGGAGTAGGCCTTTCAGTGAAATAAGGAGAACTATTACAAGCGGCAAGTTGTCTATTTATTACTAGTGAATATCCTATTCCTTGACTTCCCGGATTTTGTATATTACTGATGGCATCATTTCTACAACAATTTCCTAAACGAATTTCAAATCGATTACAACCGTTAAGATTAAAATCTCTGTAAAAAATTATTTCCCTAGTTCCAGGTATAGGGCTTGTCGGACTAGCACATCTTGTAGGGATTGGAGAGTTGGGACATACCGGAGTAACATCCGGATAAATAGTGGAATCCGGAGGAATAGTATTAGGTATTTGGGAAGGTAATTTTACCCAAGGACCTAATGGAACAGCACAATTTGCAGGTAGTTGAATAAAAGACTCACTCAGCCCCCCTGCACCAGGCGGATCATCTACATCTAAAGAAGACGCACAATCTCCGTAAACTCTTAAATATATTCTATAAACTCCATTACCTAAACATACATACCACGCATCTAATCCTTTATAATGTGATGCATTTGATGATTGAATTATCAATAAAAAAAATAAGACAACTTTTAAAAGCAGTTTACACATTCTTTTGTTTAAATTATAAATTATAATATGACTACAAATTTAGAGAAAAATAAAATTAAACATTCTTATTTTACTAAATATTTTCAAAAGAATATTAAGTTTGCTTAAAAAACAAAACCGCCGTTTGGCGGTTTTGTTTTAAGTAATTTGTTTTTTCTTTACTAAAAAGGACTACCAACTCTAATCATAGCACATCGAAAACCGACAGTAGCTGATGAGGAATCAGCATACATCCATCTTCTTGAACCGCAGGTTAAATAATAAGCAATATCAGCCCAAGAACCACCTCTATAAACTTTAACATTATCATTAGAACTGTTAGGATAATTAGGATATGGATTATAGAATAAGGATTGCCCGTTGAATTTGTCATCATGATTTATGAGGGTGTAACCTTTATCATATTTATCATCCATTTCGTAGGGGTCAAGGGTTGCACCATGGCGACGGCAAGGATTTAAATCTTCAACATCTTCATAAGACATTTGTCTGTAAGTATCTAAAGTCCATTCCGCTACATTTCCAGCCATGTTATACAAACCGAAATCATTAGGATAGAAAGCTTTGACGGGAGCAGGAATCATGTAAGCATCATTTAAGCCACCAGGCAGGTTAGAACCGCCTTTATTTGAACGTCCTGCATAGTCACCTCTTCCTCTTTTATGATTAGCTCTAAAGAAACCATTTGCATCTCTTAAAGATTTTCCTTCCCATGGGTAATTTTCTTGTTCTAAACCACCACGAGCAGCATACTCCCACTCAGCTTCAGTGGGCAATCTATAAGCGGGCCATTGAACTGCATCAGGGTCCTTTGCCAATAAAGCTTCATTCACTTTGGAAGTTCTCCAAACACAGTATTCATTTGCCTGATGCCAGTTAATCCCCACAACTGGATAGGTATTAAATCCATCATGTTGGAAATAATAATCGCGATATGGGTCATTAAATGCTAAGTCTCTCATCCATACTGTTGTATCAGGTAATAGAGACTCCCATTTTTGTTGGCCTGAATCCTTATTAATATAGAATAAAAATTCTTTCCAATCTACATTTGCAACTTCCGTTTCATCTATGTAGAAACTCGCTACCGTAACTTGTCTCTCGCGGTTATCCATAGCATAAGCGATATCTTTTTCACCTCCGCCCATATGGAATGTACCACCTTCAATAAATACAAGTCCCGGTGCTGTTTCCTGACCTTTAAAATTTTTCACCTCAAAATTCCCATCGTTGTATTTTAAGCCCGTTTTAGAACTAGACTTACCTACCATGTTAATGTTCTCCTGTTTACATCCAACGATGTTTAAAATTGCTACTACTGCTAGCACAGTCCAAAGACTTTTTCTCATGATTATTACGAGTATTTTAATGTTTGCAAAAATAATAACTTTTTTTATTCCAAAACCAAATTCTTCAATTTTTTTTAACTTAAATTCTAACTATTAGAATCTAGGACAAGGCAATACTCTATGTCTCATCTTTTTAGCCCGTTGAGCTTGCTCAAACTCATAAATTACAGATATCTCATGCGAACCTGTTGTAACACGATTAGTTAACCGGGATATAGTATAATCATAAGAATAACCAAAACTAAATTGATTATACTTTAGTCCAACTAATCCAATTACGGCATCTTGATTTCTGTACCATAAACCTACTACCAATGGATCAAAATTTACGTAGCAACCTAAATCTAACTGCCAGAATGGTCTTTGTGTTTTGAATAGAAACGCAGGTGTTAAAGTAGTTTTACTATTTTCACCTCCTAATGGTATTTGATGTCCACCAAATACTGAAAACTTCATAGGTAATTTTACGGTATCTTTTTCGGTAGTTCCTCCCAACATAAATTTTTGTTTGGGCTCAGTGATATGGTTGACATTTAAACCTAACCAAGATCTTCTCGAGAAATAAGTTAATCCAGCGCTTATATCTTCAATAATACGAGAGTCGACGGGCTTAATTTCACCTGTAGGATTTACAAACCCAAATTGAGGGTCTATCTGGTCGCTAAAACGCAGTTTAAAGAAATCAATGGAAGCTTGTTGGATACCCCCCGCCAATCCAAAACGAATAGCATGATTATCCCCCAAATCTAATTCGTAAGCATAATGTAGAATAGCATCCAATTTAGATAGATTTCCTTCTCCTGCTTGGTCTGCCATAAAAGAAACACCTACTCCATGACGGGTATTTCCAAACTGTAATGGCATATCAAACGAAGCCGCAAACGTTCTGTAATATCCAGGAATATTTGCCCACTGTCTACGATAATTGAGGGCTATTCTCGGACCTAAACCAGTGCCCGCAAATGCTGGACTCAATAATAGTTTATTTGAATAAAATTGAGAAAACTGCGGGTCCTGCGCTTTTGCTTTTTCAACTACTATGCATGTGAATGCCAGCAGTATACATAAAATTTTCTTCATATCGCAAGAGTTATTAATCATTTTAACTGAACTGTTATTTTTTTTGTATGAATTGCAAATATAATAACATTTTCTGTATTACAAACATTTTTCAAAAAAATTTTTTTAACTTATTGGAAATATCCAATGAAAGCGGTCAGGAATTGCTGATATTCTAATAGCATTTAATGTTTTTTGTAATTGAGGCGCATATTTCCAATTTTTAGGGTCATCTAATTGAATATCAATATTTTCATCATACCCAATTTTAATAATAGGAGAGATAGAAGCCGCTGTTCCTGTCCCAAAACATTCCTGCAATTTTCCTTGTTGATAACTTTCTAAAATTTCTTCTTTAGAGAGTCTTCTAATCTCAACATTGAACCCTAAATCTTGCGCTAACTCAATAACACTTTCTCTCGTTATGCCTTCTAATATAGTGCCGCTCGTAGGTGGCGTAATGATGGTGTCATTTATTACAAAGAAAATATTCATGGTGCCACATTCTTCTACGTATCGATATTCTTGGGAATCTATCCATATTACGTTGTCATAACCTTCTCGCTTAGCTAATTCGGTTGCTAACATAGAACGAGCATAGTTGCCACCCATTTTTACGTAACCAACTCCACCAGGTGTTGCTCTAATAAAATTCTTTTCTAACTTTACTTTCACAGGGTTGGCATAATATGCCGAAACAGGGCAGGTAAAGATTATAAATAAGTATTCATTAGAGGGGCGCATGCCAACAAAAGTATCAGATGCAATATAAAAAGGTCTTATGTACAAGGATTCCCCCTCCCCTGATGGTATCCATTGATGATCTATTTTTAGTAGTTCGATAAGACCACCCATAAAAATCTCTTCTGGAACAGGGGGCATAGCTAAACGCTCCGCCGAAGTGTTCATTCTACGCCAGTTTTTCAAAGGTCTAAACAATTGTATACCTCCCTCAACATTTCGATAAGCCTTCATACCCTCAAATATCGTTTGCCCGTAGTGTAAAGCTGACATAGCAGGACTAACCAAAATATCCCCATATGGAAGTATCTCTGTACTAATCCATTCTCCCTCCTTGTATTTCGCGACAAACATATGATCCGCAAAATATTTCCCAAAACCTAAATCCTTGAAATCTACTTCCTTAATTTTAGATTTAGAAATTAAACTTTTTTTTATATCTATGGAGTAGGTAAGCATAACCTGACTTAAATTATTCTGCACTTATAATTTCTACTTCAAAGATTAAAGTTGCATTGGGGGGAATAATATTGCCTGCGCCTGCATTTCCATAACCTAACTCAGGGGGAATTCTTAATATACCTTTGCCTCCCACATTAAATAAAGGTATTCCTTCCTCCCAACCTTTTATTACACGCCCCATTCCTAATGGAAACTCAAAAGGCTGACCCCTGTCATAAGAACTATCAAATACTGTCCCATCTTCTAAAATTCCCTTATAATGTACCTTTACGTTTTTACCTTTCTCAGGTTTTTTCCCATTTCCTTGTTCTATAATTTTATATCCTAAACCTGACGCAGTAGTCTGAAATCCTAGCATTTTCTTAGCTTTCTCCCATTGTTTTAAGCCCTCGTAAATAAAAATGGCTTCTTTTGCGTTAATCTTGTTTTTTTTATTCACATCTAACCATTCCATATAAGTCTTTATATCTTGATTTTGTGGAAAACTTAATGGAACCTGATTCTTCGGTGTACAATCTTTACATAAATAAAATGTAGGCGATTTATCAAAAAACATCAAACAATATCCCGGTAAACCTTGATTTTGATATACATAATCTGATAACTTTCCATTAATTTTGCACTCGCATTTTTGTGATTTTACATTATTTAAACTCCAAAAGAACACAATAAAAAATAAAAATAATATTTTTTTCATTACAGTTACTATTTTCTAATATCCAAATGCCAAAATTAAAACAAATTTCATGAATTTCCAAGAAATTATTCAAAATTATTATTTTTTCCTTCAAATTGAAAAAGGGTTATCTAAAACCACAATAGATGCTTATCAGGCTGATTTACAAAAATTTATAAATCATTTTCATGTTCTTTCCATGGATAATCTTCGTAATATAAATTATCTACAAATCCAAGACTACCTAATGAGTTTAGATACCAATTACCATCTAAACAACTACTCCATCCACAGAAATTTGAGCAGTTTAAATTCCTTTTTCAAGTGGTTAGAACAAGAAGAATTCATCCCTAACAATCCTTTTGAATTAGTAGATAGACCCAAAATATACCGAAAAATTCCAGAAGTATTGAGTCTTTATGAGATTGACCAAATGCTAGAGCAGTGTGATAAAAATGACCCTTTGGGCATACGTAATCGTGCTATGATAGAACTGGCTTATTCCTGTGGGCTACGTGTCTCGGAATTAGTAGATTTTCATTATCAGAATTACTTTCCCGATGAAGAATTTATTAGAATTATAGGAAAAGGTAATAAAGAAAGGTTAATTCCGTTGGGTAGCTCTGCAATACGATACATCCAACTCTACTTAGAAACCGTACGCAATCATCAGAAGCCCGTAAAAGGAAATGAAGGTTACTTGTTCTTAAATCGAAGAGGAAAAAAATTATCGCGAAACATGTTTTTTCTAATCATCAAACAACTAGCTCAAAAAGCAGGAATAACCAAACCCGTTAGTCCACACACTTTTAGGCATTCCTTTGCTACCCATCTCATTGAAAACGGAGCGGATTTAAGAGCTGTCCAAGATATGCTCGGACACGCCTCCATCACTACCACCGAAATTTATCTCCACCTAGACAAAAGCTACTTAAAAGAAGTCCATAAAACTTTTCATCCACGAAAATAAAACCACAATAAAGCCTACCTAGATTACTCCCAATAGACTATTTTGTTTTGTATTATGAAGACTTTATTCCTTAATAAACTTTAAGGTTTGATGCCTTTCATTTGAAAACACCTTCATAAAATACAACCCTACAGGTAACTCCTCAACACGCAAACTAATCTTTTGACCATTTCCATTCCATTCGCTTACTACCCGACCCTCCAAATTCAAAATTTCTACATGATAGTATCCATTATGCGCCATTTGTAAATGAAGCCATTGACTTGTAGGATTTGGATATACCTTAACAACCCCTTCTGAAACCATATTTCTACCAACCGAATATCCTAACCAACTATACACATGAGGAGCTAAAAAGTTAATAGTCGAATCTAAGTAAGTAGCATTATTTACATAAGGAACATGACCTTGACCATAAAAAGTTTTTAATGCACTTTGAACACCGATAGCATTAGCAAAGGAGTCTATTGCATAAGAACCATCTACCACTAAACCAAGAGGTAATGATTGGAATTTGATTTCAGCAGTACCATACGGAACTGTGGCGTCCTGGTCACCATGAACGCTTGCCACGGGAATATCTCCGGGTTCAATCCATATTTTTTCTCCTATCGCTCCACATAAATTTATCACTCCATGAATTTTAGAAGAATAACCTGGTGCCGCATCATTACCCCCTTCTAATCCCCCCAAATTCACAATCAACGAAGAATCCGATTCTATTTGTTGAAATTCTTCCAAAGAAGATAAATATCCAATATGTAAAGCACTAATTGCTCCCGCTGAAGAACCTCCAAAGAAAATATGCGTAGTATCTATATGATAGGTTGAAGCATTCGCTCTAAAAAATCTAACAGCGCCTTTCCCATCTTGAACTGCCCTAATCACTGAACGTAATACAATCTGCTGATTAGGAGGAAAACCATCTAACCCTAAACGATACTGTATAGATGCACAAACAAAACCCCGTTTCGCAAATCTCTTCGCAAATGGTACTATCTCCGCATTATCTTTTGAGCCTGACATAAATGAACCACCATGCATCCATAAAATTAAAGGTCTTTTCGTCGCAGTATCATTCGCAGGCAAATAAATATCTAACTTTAAATTTTGAACTTGATTACTCGCATTCGTAGCATTCCCATAACTTACATTAGTGATAACGGTCACTGAATCAAATACTTCATCTAAATAACGAACCCCTTGTGCATTCGTTTGTTGTAATAATCCTAATAAAACTACTATAATAATCCATCGCATATTGTTTAATAAAATTATCAGCAAAATTACAAATTCTTTCAAAATATACAAATAAATCTTTTAAAATTTGTTTTATCTTTAAAATTACCTGAAATTAAAAAATTCTTACTTCAAACTAATTTTTCCTAAATTTCTCCTTATCTTTGCAGTATGAAATCAGTAATATTCTTGATAACATTTAGCATCTTGGGCAGTACTTTACAAGCGCAAGAGATAGAGCGCCTTTCTAAAAAAGTAAATTCTGAATATTTTGAATTAGCTCCCTATATCACACCAGACGGAAAAAGATTGTACTTTGTAAGACGAGGGCACCCCCAGAACACCAAGATTGAATTAACGCAAAAAGCAGAGGATATATGGTATAGCGATTTACAGCCTAACGGCGAATGGGGAGAAGCCGTTCACATGGAGAAACCTTTTAATCAAGCTAAATATAATGCTATCGTTTCAACTACCGCTGATGGAAATCAAATCTTCATAAGTGGTTATTATGAAGACGGTGTATATGTTAAAAAAGGGTATAGTGTTTCTACACTTACAAAAGATGGTTGGAGTTTACCACAAGGGCTTAATATTACGGATTACGACAAAATGTGTGTAGGAGATTATATCAGCGAAAGTTTCTCCGCAGATGGAACTATATTAATAACCAGTTTCAACGAAATTAATAATGAAAATCGTAACGATTTATATGTAAGTTTTAAAACGAAAGATGGTTATACTAAACCTCGCAAGTTGCCTTACCCCATCAACACAGAACACGGAGAAGGTACCCCCTTCCTAGCTCCCGATAATAAAACCCTTTACTTTTCTTCTAATAGACCTGGAGGGCTTGGAGGTTACGATATGTACATGACCCGCAGACTTGATGACACTTGGGAAAAATGGTCTGAACCCCAAAATCTCGAAAAACCTGTAAATAGTGAAACCAGTGAAGCATTTTTCACTATCCCCGCAAAAGGTGACTACGTTTATTTTGTCCGTATTTTTGATGAACAATCAGACATCGTAAGAACTAAAATTAAAAAAGAATTTTTACCTACCGCAGTTACCATCGTTTCGGGCAAGGTTATTCCTGACGTAACCATTAATTTCAATTTTGAGCAAGTTAAATTAGTTTATGTGAACTTAACCACAAAGCAAGAAATCCGAGTTGATGTTCACCCTCTAACCGGGCAATACCAAATCGTTTTACCCTCCGGTGCATTCTATGGCTTCAAAGCAGAAGCACCTAACTTCTATCCCGTTAGCCAAAATATTGACCTAACCAAAAGCAAAGATTACAACGAAATTAAAGTGGATATCCCTTTACATGCTATCAAAGTAGGTAAATCTTTCGTTATCAACAATGTATTTTTTGAATTTGCCAAAGCCGAATTAAAACCCGAATCGTATTACGAATTAGACGCTATCGTTGATATCCTTAAACAAAATCCCCAATTTAAAATAGAAATATCAGGGCATACTGATAACGTTGGAACAGATGAGTCTAACCTTGTATTAAGCCAAAATCGTGCAAATGCGGTTGTAAAATACTTGATTTCTAAAGGAATACCTAAAGAACGACTCATCGCAAAGGGCTATGGCAAAACTAAACCCATTGCAAATAATCAAACCGAAGAAGGTAGAGCCCAAAATAGACGTGTAGAATTCAAAATTCTATAAAAACTTATTCCTATTCACCAATAAGCGTGCAATATCTTGTTAGCTAAAAGAGATAAATATTTTGAAATCCTCCCTATAAACCACAAAATTACCTAATTTTGCCTTCATTTTTTACTATGTACGAAATTCATGACCCTATCCTCTTTGATAGATCCAATCTAACAAACGAAGAGCTTATACACTTATACAAGGCAATATTACTGCCCCGAATGATAGAAGAAAAAATGCTCATTTTGTTACGACAAAACAAGATAAGCAAATGGTTTTCAGGAATAGGACAAGAAGCAGTAGCGGTAGGCGTTACCGAGGCTTTAACTCCACAAGATTATATCTACCCATTGCATCGCAATTTAGGAGTATTCACTTCGCGTAAAATGCCTTTAAAAAAGTTGTTTTGCCAGTGGCAAGGAAAAAAATCAGGATTTACCAAAGGAAGAGACCGCTCTTTTCATTTTGGTGCACCTGAATATCGCGTGATTGGTATGATATCTCACTTAGGTGCTATGTTAAGTGTAGCGGATGGTACTGCTTTGGCTTCTAATTTATCAAATGAAGACTTTATATCTGTGGCTTTCTCAGGAGATGGCGGCGCTTCGGAAGGGGATTTCCACGAAGCTATCAACACTGCCGCTGTCTGGAACCTGCCCGTCATCTTCTTAATCGAAAATAATGGATACGGACTTTCTACCCCCTCCTCCGAACAATTTAAATGCAAAAACTTCATCGATAAAGCTATCGGCTACGGTATAGAAGGGTATCTCGTTGATGGTAACAACGTTCTTCACGTCTATAAAACGGTAAAACAAATTGCAGAAAAAATGCGTAAAGACCGTAAACCCGTGATTTTAGAAGCAATGACCTTCCGAATGCGTGGGCATGAAGAAGCTTCTGGAACGAAATACGTACCCAAAGAACTATTAGAAGGATGGGCTTTAAAAGACCCCGTCATTAACTACGAAAAATTTTTGCTTGAACAAGGTATCATCAACGAAGAATTTATACAAGCTACCAAAAATGAATTTAAACAACAAATACAAGAAGCTTGGAACGCAACCGAGCAAGAGCCCGATTTAGTTCCTAACTTGCAAGAAGAATTAGAGGATGTTTATGCAAAAACCAACTATTTCCTAACTACTCCATCAGTAAAGGGAGAAAATAAGCGTTTTATTGATGCCATCTCCGATGGGCTTCGAGAAGCTATGCGAAAGGACGAAAAATTGATTTTAATGGGGCAAGATATTGCTGAATACGGTGGTGTTTTTAAGATTACGCAAGGTTTTGTTGAGGAGTTTGGGAAGTCACGTGTTCGCAATACCCCTTTATGTGAGTCTGCTATTATAGGTTGTGGTTTAGGTTTAAGTTTAGAAGGATACCGAGCAATGGTGGAAATGCAATTTGCTGATTTTGTGAGTTGTGGTTTCAATCAGATTGTGAACAATTTAGCGAAAACCCATTACCGTTGGGGGCATGCTGTTAAAGTTGTTGTGCGTATGCCTACTGGAGCAGGTACAGCCGCAGGTCCTTTTCATTCTCAAAGCAATGAAGCCTGGTTTTTTCATGTTCCCGGTTTAAAAATCGTTTACCCTGCCACCCCCGAAGACGCCAAAGGGCTACTAACCTCCGCTTTTTTAGAACCCAATCCCGTCATCTATTTTGAACACAAATTATTGTACCGAAGTCTTGAGGGATTTGTGCCTCATGGTTATTACAATACCCCTATCGGAAAAGCAAAAATTGCATACTCCGGTAAAGATGCAACTATAATCACCTACGGAACAGGTGTCCATTGGGCATTAAAAACTATACAAACTAAAAATTTAAACGTAGAAATCATTGATTTAAGAACATTACTTCCCTGGGATAAAGAAACCGTATCTGAAAGCGTAAAAAAAACAGGACGATGCCTTATTCTCCATGAAGATACCTTAACAGGTGGCATCGGCGCAGAAATAGCCGCTTTTGTATCGGAAAATTTATTTCAATTTTTAGATGCCCCTGTTATGCGTTCTGCTTCTCTGGATACCCCGATTCCTTTCAACCCTAAATTAGAACAACAATTCTTAAATATCAACCACTTTGAAAAAAAATTAAATGAACTTCTTGAATTTTAGTTTTTATATTGCTTGCTAGTTCTATTTATGATATGTATTTTGTTAAATTCCCGTGATTTTAGGTATTTTGAGTAGATAGTCTTTTCCCTTAATCGTTTTTAAGGAATAAGGTAAAAGTAAAAAATTAAATGTCTGTTTTACAAGTGATTATATTTCATGGAAAAAAGTAGTATTTTTGATATGATAGGACCGATTATGATAGGACCGAGTAGTTCCCATACCGCAGGAGTTGTGCGTATAGGGAGAGTTGCAAGGCTTCTTCTGAGGGATACCCCTGACCACGTGGAAGTGATTTTTTATAATTCTTTTGCTACTACCTATGAAGGGCATGGAAGTGATAGAGCAGTGATTGGTGGTTTATTAGGTTTTGCAAATGACGATGAACGTATTCGTAATGCTCTAGATATTGCCAAAAAACAAAATATTCAAATACATTTTAAGTCCGTTTTACAGGCATCTACTCTACACCCTAACTCCATCAAAATAAAAGCTTCAAAAGGAAACAAAAGTGTTGAAATTTTAGGGGTTTCTCGTGGAGGGGGGCTTATTGCTATTAAAGAAGTAGACGGTTTTAATGCTAATTTTACAGGGCAATTACATACCCTCGTCATTCTTGCCTTAGACGTGAAAGGTTCTATTGCTTTTATTGCTGATGTAATTGCTCATGATGATTGTAATATCGCCACCATGACGGTCTCTCGAAGCAATAAAAATGAAGACGCTAAACTTATCATTGAAATGGACTCCCCCATTAGTGAACCTGCTCTAAGTTACTTAAAAAGCCTCAAATGGGTCAAGGAAGTAATTTATTTACCTGAAATTGGGTAACCTAAACATGAAAAAATGCGTTTTAAAACTGATTTTTTGTAATATGTTTGTTGACCGAAATAAAAATTACTAATTTTGCAGTTTAGATTAAGTCTAAATAAAATGAATGAATTTCTTATCACCTTAAGAGAGACTCTTGAAGCCTCATTGATTATTGGTATTATAATGACATTCTTAAATAAACAAGAGCTACATCACCTAAAAAAATCGGTATGGAGAGGGCTTGTTGCAGCAATACTCGCAAGTTTAATTGTAGCACTCTTTTTTGTTTTAATCCAATCTAATATACATCATGAAGCATATCAAAAATTGTTTGAAGCAATGACAATGTATTTAGCCGCAGGATTTTTAGGATATATGATAGTTTGGATGGCTAAAAATACACACATCAAACAAGAATTAGAAAATCAAATACGACTAAATACTACTCAAAAAGCTATCTTTGCGTTGGTCTTTTTTGCCGTTGTAAGAGAAGGCTTCGAAACAGTCTTATTTTTATTTGCTTCCTTCCAAACTACTAAAAGCTTTTCTTACTTCGGTTTTTTGGCAGGAATTGCAATTGCAATTCTCATAGGTTACCAACTCTTCGTTCTAGGAAAACGTGTTAATATCAAATCTTTTTTTCATGTAACTTCTATATTGTTAATTTTGGTAGCCGCAGGTATGATAGCTTATGGTACACACGAACTAGAAGAATTTTGCATTAAAATGAATTGGATTAGCGAAGAAAATATCCATAGACCTTACGATATCCTAAAACCACTTAAAGAACAACCTGCTAATACTTGGTTTTATACCCAGAAAGGAGAAAAATTTTATCATTGGTTTCACGACAAAGGAACAATTGGAGAATTTTTAAAAGGCTTTTTTGGCTATAATTCCAATCCGAACTGGGCAGAATTCATTTTATGGATATTCAGTTTAGGTAGTCTATTTTATTTATGGAAACAATCCCTTTTAAAAGTAACCCAACCAAAAGCCACCTAAAAATTATCTATTCTGCTTAATATTTATACACAACCCCTTCTATTCCTTTCTTTTTGATTTCAGCTATATTTTTTCTAGCAACTTGCTCATTTTCGTAGCTCCCTAAAAGAATGCGATAAAAATATTGCTCTTGCTTGTATATTACTTGTACAAAAACTTTTCGATACCCTGAATTTAAAACAGATTGCAGAGCTTGTAAAGCAGATTGTAAATTTTGGTAATATCCTATTTGAATACCATAAGGAAATTTTGAACGAAAAGGTTTACCATCATAAGTATACAACCCTGGCGTAGTATGCCACTTCTCCGCTTGATTTACTTTTAAAGTGTCTTTGGTAGGTATAATCACTGTATCTTTTTTGATTGCATCAGTTACATTATCTTTTCCAGGCTTAGATACTAACTCAATAGCAACACGAGCTACTCCCGATTGTAACATATCTAATTCCTTAGCCGCAGCACGAGATAAATCTATTATGCAACCATTTCCACCATAAGGACCTCGGTCTATTACCCTCACAATTACCGTTTTTTGATTATTCAAGTTTGTAACTTTTACATAAGAATTAAACGGTAATTTTTTGTGAGCACACACCATCTCATTTTTGTTGTATATTTGTCCGCTCGCAGTTTTGCGACCATGAAAAATATCCGAGTAATAAGTGGCATAGCCTTTCTCTTTATAAGTAGATTGAGCGTAACTTACGAATGAATAAAAAAATACTACTCCAACCCCTAAAAAAAAGATTTTACGCATATTGCAAAATTATACACAAAACTTTATTCATCCATCTAAAATTATTCAGAGCCTTAAAAATTGATTTAATTCCAATGTGTAAATAGGCCCATTACTTTAAGGATACTGAACAAATGAAATAAAATAATAAAACAAAATCCATGTAATTTTGCCGATATGAGTAACAAAATTCGTGTAGGAATACTTATGGGGGGAAGCTCCCGCGAACGTGAAATCTCTTTTGCAGGTGGCAGAACAGTTTATGATAACCTCAATCGCTCCCTCTTTGAGCCTGTCCCTATTTTGGTGGATAGCTTCGGAAACCTTTATCTTTTACATTGGCAGTACCTCTACAAAGGCACTATAAGAGACTTCTTCCCGCCGCATTCGTTTTATCCCAGCACCCATTTCCAATACTACCAAGAACAAATCCCTTATCAATCCCCTCAAAATTATAATTCAATAGGGCAATGGATACCCCTCCACGAACTTAAAAACTACATAGATTTTGCTTTCCTTACTTTGCACGGACTGAAAGGTGAAGACGGCACTATTCAAGGATTATTAGAATGGTTAAATATTCCGTATTCAGGTACTGGAATTCTAGGCTCCGCAATCGGTATTGATAAAACAGCCCAAAAAAAACTTCAACATTCTATGAACTATGCTATTTTACCTTATCTCATTTGGAATACCCATAAACCATTTCCTACTTTTGATGTACAATCTAAAATAGGATTTCCTTTTGTCTTAAAAAATCCTTTACAAGGCTCAAGCATCGGTACTGTGATTGTAAATCATATAAACGAAATAGGACAAGCCATTGACAAAGTAGCCCTCACTACCACCCTTAAATTGAAAGAATGGAGAACGCTCTCTCCTGAACAAAAAATCCAACAACTTAACCATTGGAATGACCTCAAAAATAGCTTCTCCTTCCCTTTGTATGCCGATAATCATTTCATACTAAACCCTAACGAACTACTCAACTTTTTAGACAATTATAATGATGATTTCGTAGAACTGAAAGCATTAGATGCCCCACAATATCTCATTATAGAAAAATTTATAGAAGGAACAGAGTTCTCTGTGATTGTTATTCATGATGAAGAAGGAAATCCAATTGCTTTACCTCCAACAGAAATCCGTAAAAAATCAGTTTATTTTGATTACGATAGTAAATACTTGCCCGGTAAAGCTAATAAAATTACTCCGATAGATTTACCTCTTGATAAAATCCAGTTTATTACACAACAAGCCGAAAAATTGATGCAAGATTTTCAGTTTAATGTCTATGCACGCATTGACGGATTCATAATTAACGATAAAATTTATTTCAATGACCCTAATACTACCAGTGGTATGTTACCATCCTCCTTCTTTTTTCATCAAGCCGCTGAAATTGGTCTCAATCCCTCTCAATTCCTAACTTATATTATTTACATTTCTTTGATAACCAGAAAAAAAGAAGGACGTTTTGTTCACTTAAATCCTCTCATACAAAATTTACAACAAAACCTAACCCACCAACATCAAACCCAAACCTACCAAGAGCGTATAGCAGTAATTTTGGGAGGCTATTCTGCCGAAAAACATATCTCCGTCGAAAGTGGCAGGAACATAGTAGAAAAATTACAAGCAAGTGGCAAATATCAAGTTATTCCTTTATTTTTACTAAAATCGGAGCACAGCCCAACAGGTTTTGAATTATACAGCATCCCTCCTAACTTACTCTTTAAAGATAACGCAGACGATATCGCAAAAAGTATTCAAAAAATCACCCAAAACCCTGAAATCCACCCTTACATTCAATCATTACAAAAAAGAGTTCATAATATTCAGAATCAATTTATTACCAACATACAAACTATACAACACTATCCCGTAAATGAACTTGGTAATCACTTTGATTTTGTTTTTATTGCCATTCATGGTAGACCCGGAGAAGATGGGCAACTACAAAAAATTTTAGAAAACCAACACATTCCTTATAATGGTTCTAAACCCGTTCCCGCTGAAATTGCTATGGATAAACATCTTTGCAACAGCCTATTAGCCCAAAAAGGTATGCTAGTTGCACCCCATTATTTAATCAAAAAAGATGATTACTTACAAAACCCTGACCTAATCTTACAATCAGTTGAACAAGTTCTTGGTTATCCAATGATAGCAAAACCTAACGATGAAGGTTGCTCTGCCGCAGTAAAAAAAATTGACAACCGCCTTAAATTACAATCCTATTTAGAGGCTACTTTCTTCTCTGAAAAAAATAATTCAAAAGAGCTCAAAGCCTTACTAAAAATTGCCCCAAATGAAGAATTTCCTTTAAAAAACGAATGCCTCTTAGAAAGTTTTATTGGAGAAACATCAGATTATAAGCTATTAGAAGTAACCGTAGGCTTTTTAACGCATTGGAAAGATGAAGAAATAGTGTATGAAGTATTCTCTCCATCAGAGACTATTAGGTCAAGCGATATTTTGTCGTTAGAAGAGAAGTTTTTGGCAGGGCAAGGTATGAACATAACACCTGCAAGATTTTCGGATATACCAAAAGAAAATGCACGCATTGAACAGATTGTCAAGCAAGAAATTGAAAAAGCCGCTAAAATTATAGGACTTACAGGTTATGCAAGAATAGATGCTTTCGTAAAAATATTTTATAGTGGTGTTGTTGAAGTATGGATTATTGAAGCAAATACTTTGCCCGGCATGACACCCGCAACTTGTATTTTCCACCAAGCCGCTTTAAACGGATATACTCCTTTACACTTCATTGAAAAAATTATAGACTTTGGGAAAAAATCTAATTAGTTTTCAAAATTACATAATTAATTTTTGTATCTATTTACATAAAATTAAAAATTTATTTTATAATCTATTAGATAACCTAATATATTACAAGATTGTATAGTTATTAAAAAAAAATTGATAAACAATGCGATAAAAAGATATATGTAATTATCCATAACGCTTCAAATCAATGTGTTGTATAATTGTTCAAAACTCTATTGTGTTTTTTAGATATTAGAAATTTATTTTTGTATAATTTTGCATTAAGTATAATAGTATGAAAAATAAATTGTTCATCGTAGTTACATGTATTTTTTTCAATTATTTACAGGCACAAATGATTATTTCAAACAGTTTTGTTAGAGATTTAGTAGGTGGCTCTGATAGTGACATTCAAAGTGTTTTTGGGTTAATGGGATGTGGATCTCTTTATAATCAAAATTCTCAAGAAAAACAAAATGTTGCCGCAGCAGGGGGGTTTGTAGGATCTATACCGTTGCGTGATTTAATAACAAATGGTAGGCTTAATTCTTTGTCAATCATTGCAAAATATAATATGGGGGCATTAAAAAATCTCATTTTAAAAGATAGTCTTTATAACATTTCTAATATATCAAACGATATCTCTAAACAAATATTCGGTTTTGATAACGGAAATAATCTTAATTTTGGATTGAGATATATTTGGCTTAATAGAAAGGACAATGGAAATTTACACAATTTTAATATTTTTGCTGATTGTAACATCACCAAATATTCTATTCGATTAGATACTGTTCTATATTCTAATGATTTATTAGTAGATCCTTATAGTAATAAAAGCTATAAAATGTCTAGTGGTTTTACTCTTATCAATCCCTTGCTAGGAATTAGTTATGATTTTTCTGCTAAATTCGGTGCTGACTCTGACCCTCAATATCTTGGTATAAATTTATCTTTGGCAGGCTCAGCCTCCATAATCTATGAAACTGACAAAGGAAAAGATTACGTTAGCTCTTGGGCCTATACTCTATTCCATAATCAAGCTTTGCAAAAAGATTTTTCCCTAAATAATAAAATTAATCAATTTTATTGTGCTTATTTTAGATTTAATATTTATCTAAATGATATAAATTGTTTCATAGTTTTGCAAAAAAATTTTGTTAATTTTTCTAATAGTCAATTAGAATTATCAGGGATTAATAATAGAAATATGTTTTTTAATTGGGGAATAACCTTTTCACCGAGTTTAATTAAATTCCATGCTTTAAAATAATCAAATCAATTGGACAACTTGCTCAGCTGCATGAGAAGCTAAAGCTACGCCCATACCACTGAATCTTATGGCTACATGTAAAGTAGGTCTAATACTTTGAACAATAGGAAGTTTAGTTTCCCCGAAGCCCATAATCCCTGACCAAGTATCCGAAATAGCTACACTTTCTCCATTTAAAATGACCTGGTGTAAAAAACTTTGTAAGTAAGATATTACTTCCGAGGTGGTCTCGATGCGGTCAGTTGCTTCTGACATTAGGAATTGATTTCTTGCACCGCCTAATAATATTCGGTTACCAAGGTTTCTGAAATAAATAAAACCTTCATCATAATGGAAGGACCCTTTAAAAGGTAAATGGTAAATAGGCTCCGTGACTAAAACTTGCCCTCTTCCAGGTTGAACTTTTAATTCAGGGCACAGTGCGCTTGCAAATGCATTGTTACAGACAAAAACATGCTCTGCTTCAAAAATCAATGGCTTACGCCATGTCTCATTCGTTACAATTACTTGTTCTGTGGACTGATTATTTTCAATTTTAGATACATTAGCTCCTGTTAGAACGGTCACTCCTTTTTGTGTAGCTATTTTCTGCAAACGTTTCATTAAATAACCTGAATGTAATTGCCCTTCCAGGGGATTGTAAACTAAATGGTTAATAACATTTTGATTAAAACCGTAAGAGGTTATTTTGTTATCCACTACCTGAAAAACAGATTTTTTAAATAGTGTATATAACTTCTGATTAATCTCCTCTATATGTTGAAAAGCAGCAATATGTTTATCATCAATAAGTTCGTAACCACCAAAAGGCTCATATTGAATTGCTTTTTTACCTGTAATTTGAAGTAGTTTTTGGAGTCCACGGAAGCGTTGTTCTACTAACTCTAAAACTTTGGTTTCCCCTTCTTTTAGAAGGTCATGATAAAGTTCAGATAAGCTACCAAAACAAGCGAAGCCTGCGTTTCGGGTTGTAGCACCAATTGGAAGAATTCCCCGCTCTAAAACGCAAATATCTTTTTCAGGGAATTTAAAAGCAAGTTCTATTGCCGTCAGAAGCCCTGTTAAGCCTCCACCAATCACGATAAAATCTTTTTTAAGTAAGGCCGTTTTTTCCCAAAATGAAATCATATTTACATTCTATTGATAACCTGAATGCCTAATAAATTTAAGGCTACTTTTAAAGTTTCAGCTACTTGGTGGCTCATAAAGAGTTGGAATGCTTTCTGGGGGTTCTCTTCGAATAAAATTTTATGATTTTGGTAAAATGTGCTATATAATTGTGCAAGTTCTAAGGCATAATTGGCAATGAGAGAAGGATTATATTGTTCAGCGGCAAGAAGTAGCGTAGACTGAAATTTGCTTAAATGAAGGCATATTGATTTTTCTGTTTCATGAAGTTGTGTAAGGGGAAAGGTAATATTTTTCCATAGAAAATTCAAAGAATTCGCTTTTGCCAGCAAACTTTGAATGCGTGCGTAAGTATATTGAATAAAGGGAGCGGTGTTACCTGTAAAGTTAATGGATTCTTGGGGATCAAAAAGGATTTTTTTGATTGGTTCAATTTTGAGTAAGAAATACTTCAAGGCACCTAAACCTAGGGTATCATAGAGATTATGAAGTTCGTCGGGAGGTAGTCCTTCGGTTTTACCGAGTTCTTGGGAAGTTTCACGAGCTATATTATACATTTCTTGGATGAGGTCGTCAGCATCTACAACGGTTCCTTCGCGAGATTTCATTTTTCCTGTGGGGAGTTCCACCATACCATAAGACAAATGATACATACCTTCTGCGTGGGGTACGCCTAATTTTCGGCATATGGAAATGAGTACTTTCATGTGGTAATCTTGTTCATTTCCAATGACATAAACCGAGCGGTTCATATTGTATTCTTGAGCTTTAAGAAAAGCCGTTCCAATATCTTGAGTGATATATACGGAGGTACCATCTGAACGTAGCACTAGTTTATGGTCAAGACCTTCTTGGGATAAATCTATCCAGATAGAGCCGTCGGGCTTTTGATAAAAAATACCTTGTTCAAGCCCCTTCATCACCCACTGCTTGCCTAAAAGATAAGTTTCAGACTCATAATAAAATTTATCAAAGTGAATATTTAAACGTTCATAGGTTTGTTCAAAACCATCATAGACCCATTGGTTCATTTGTTGCCACAGCTCACGGATTTCAGGGTCATTTTGTTCCCATTTTTGAAGCATCTCACGTGCTTGTTTACCAAGTTCACTATACCTATTAAAATATTGGTCTTTATATTCTTTGAAAAAAGTGCTTTCATTTAAAGAAGGATTGTTTTTTTGGGCTTTTTCAAATAAGTTTTTCGCAATATCAGATTGTTGCCACTCTTTATATTCTTCTTGAAAACGTTTTTCAAATTCTACGTAATATTTTCCGACGAGGTGGTCTCCTTTTAATCCAGTATTTTGCGGAGTTTCTTGGTTACCGAAGCGTTTCCATGCCAACATAGATTTACAAATGTGGATACCTCTATCATTGACTAAACAAACCTTAATAACTTTATAGCCAAGGAATTCATAAATTCTACTAATGGAGTCACCGAGAAAAATGTTTCGTAAATGTCCAAGATGCAAAGGTTTATTCGTGTTCGGAGAGGAGTATTCAATCATTATTGTTTGATGGTTTACTTGAGGGATGTTTTGGGGACTGTAATTTAGTAAGAAATCTACCCAGAAGGAAGGTTTAAGGGATAAATTTAGGAAGCCTTTAATGATTTCAAAATGCTCAAAAATTGAATGCTTTTGCAATAGGTGGCTACCGATAAGGTTACCAATTTCTTGGGGGCTTCCGATTTTGAGTTTAAGAAGCGGAAATAAAATGATGGTAAGGTCACCCTGGTGATCAGGGTTAGTATATTCAACAGAAAGCGTTTGAGGATCAATGGATTGGTGATAGTGTTCATAAATAATTTGTGCTACCCAACTTTGTAATTGCGATTTAAGAATCATGAAGCATTAGATTTGGTAACAAAAATAGAGGAAAATTTGTAATTGTAAGATATAAAAATTAAAATAGCGTGTGGTTTGATTGGGTTTTTTGATAGCTCCAATCAAGATAGGATTTAAGAGCGTCTATAGCTTTGTAATCTTCCGTGTAATAACCATTGAAGGTAATTCTTACAAACCTTTTATGAAAGGTTGAAGCCCGCCATTGCTATAGGAATATCTCTATATGATTATTCGTTTGAAGCTCAAAAAACGAATATTCCCACACGCCATTACAAAGTTAGCTATTATTGCATTAAAATCAAAAAATCTTTTAAATTATTTTTTTGATTTTATCAACATTTCTAAATAACCGCTAGTACTGCTTGTTGATAAGTTCTGAATTTAATCTTTTACCAACTTTTGATAATATTTAGCATTCAACGTTTCTATACACAAAATGTATAGCCCAGGGAGTTGATTGCCCAAATCTATTGGAAAAATGGGATTACTTCCAAGGGAACATTTATTGAAAAAAACTAGTTGCCCTAACGAGTTGGTAATTTTAATGTAAAAGGATTTATCAGAAACGGGCAATGTGGTTAAATCTAAATGAAACAAACCATCAGACGAGGGATTAGGGAAGACTTTAATAGGATGGAAAGCAAAATGGAAGTTTTTAATGGTGGGTTGTAAGATTTTACAGACCCCAGTAGCATGAGTAAGAATATTATGTTGCGTAAAAGTGCCATCTCCAAGTTGCCCGGAAGCGTTTCTACCACAAGCCCAGAAGGTTCCGTCTTTCTTATACAAGAGAGTAAAATTAGTACCGAGCGCTACTCCCGCAACGTCATGGTTGTTTAACATAGGAGTAGGAGAGTTTCTTTGGATTACATCGTCCGTGCCGAGGTTTCCATAAGTATTTCTTCCCCAAGCCCAAGCTGTGCCATCATTTTTGACGACCACAGTATGGAAAGCACCACAAGCCGCAATATGAGTAGCATCCTTGAAGTTAGGAACTTGTATGGGAATATTTTTATCAGAGGTTGAGCCATCGCCGAGTTGTCCGTATAGATTTTGTCCCCAAGTCCAGACGGTGCCGTCCGCTTTAATTGCCAACGAATAAAAACGCCCAGCCGCAATATGAAGGATGTTATTTAGACCATGCACTTGAACGGGGGTGTTGCTATCCAAATTAGCACCATTACCGAGTTGCCCGTAAAGGTTATCTCCCCAAGCCCATACGGTACCATCGCTTTTTAGAGCAAGCGTATGGTAGGTTCCAGCCGCAATCTGAATGACACCATTTAAATTAGGTACTTTTGTAGGAATGGTTCTATCGGTAGTGGAACCATCACCGAGTTGCCCATCTTGGTTCCAGCCCCAAGCCCATACGGTACTGTCCTCTCTCAAAGCAACAGAATGCCAACCGCCCGCTGAAATGGCTTTTACATTGTTCAACAATAAGGTTTGTACAGGACTTTGTGTACTGTTATTAGTGCCTGAGGTTCCGTTTCCTAGAGCTCCATAGAGGTTACTGCCCCAACACCATACAGTCCCATCTGCTTTAAGTGCCATAGAATGAGCTTCAAGTTGGTCTCCTCCAGCTGAAACTGCTATTACACCGTCTAATCCCATCACTTGAACAGGAACATTGCTATCGTCCGTAGAATAATTGCCTAACTGTCCTGAAGCATTCTCTCCGAACGCTCTTACTGTACTATCTTCACAAACAACCAAAGAGTGCCAGCCTCCTGCCGCAATCGTTTGACCACAAACATACTCGCTCGCAGTCATTATTACTATTACAATCCATAATATAGTAACTTGCTTAATATTTTGATTTGACAACATATTCGTGAATTTTTTAATTTTTTAAAATTTTATTCTTAAAGAAGCGATTAAATTTCGCCCAGGTGCATTGATACCTGAAGCGTAGGGTCTATACATTCTATCTAAAATATTTTCTAAACCTAAAGCTATTGCCATATTTCTTTTAGGGAAGTAAGCTATTTTGAAGTTGATGGTATACCAACTAGCTACATAAGGTAGCCCTTTTTCATCTCTTGCATAGGAATAATTTACTCTTTCAGTTAAGGCTAAGTCTTTGTAGTCCATTTTAGCGTTATAAACGACATAAAAATCAGCCTTAAACGAAGAGTTTTCGTAAGTAAAATGGGTACTACCGAAAGCGGGAGCGGCGTGCCTTAAGGGATAATAAACCAAACTATCAGGGGTTTGCTCTTTACCTTTTTGGTAAGAGTAGTAACTTCTTATGCCTACACCTTTATAAAAAATTTCTATTCCCAGCTGAAAGCCGTACACTCTTATTTGTGTAACATTTTGTATTGCTTGGATACGACTTTTATTTCCCATGTAGCGAATAGTGGTATCCCCATTAAAAATAAAATCTTTCCTTACCATAGCATCAAAAAGCCAAGTATGATAAATCGTTGCATCTAATTTAAACCAGTCCTTTACGGTTTGGATGGTCCCTAATTCATAGTTGTACACTTTTTCAGGTTTTAAATTAGGATTAGGTACTACCAAATAACCGGGAACAGATTCAAATACTTTTCCTATATCATCTACATTTGGTGCTCTGAAGCCATTTGTTAAGTTGGAATAAAAGTTTAAGGAAGGATTTAGCTTCCATACTGCACCAAGACTAGCACTGATATTTTGTGTATTTAGGCGAGCTTCTTGGTAAGGAAAAGGGAAAAGGGTAGTATCGAATGGAGTATAAATAAAAAAGTGGTTAAATCGTATACCTGCATGAAGTATCCAGTGGGTATTGAGTTTATATTTTACAGTGGCATAGATACCATTAGAGTGCCAGGCGGAATTATTAGGATAACGCGTTACGATGGGCGTAATTTTTTGGGTGATTATATGTGTTAAATGGGCATGGGAACGTACACGGTTGAATACGGTTTCTAATCCATAATTCAAAGAAATTCGGTTTAGGAGTGATTTTTCAAAATCTAAATTCACAGAGAAAGCGTATACATTTTCTTTTTGCGTGCGGCGTTCACGGAACATAAATTCTCTATCATAGCGGCTTTCTTCGAAGAATTGATAGGCTAAAATGAAATGAAACGAGTGGAAAAGTTTATTAGGTTTTTGGTATTGAATACTGAGTCGGTGCATTT
Organism: uncultured Bacteroidia bacterium; assembly: GCA_938005475.1. Taxonomy (GTDB): domain Bacteria; phylum Bacteroidota; class Bacteroidia; order J057; family CALLMJ01; genus CALLMJ01. Next base: position 37,690 of record CALLNY010000020.1, read on the forward strand.
GCCATTTTTGGGGTCCGTAGTACCATTCAGCCCAACGCAATTTATCTTTGTAAGGTCCGGAAGTCTGCATCACATACAATCTATCGTAACGATTGAATTTAGAGGTTTCAGAGAGATGAAAAGCGTACTCAAAATCCCATGATTGATGGGGTTTCCAACGAATTTTTTGCATGAAGTTGATTTGGTGGTATTGAGAGCCTACTTGCAGGGTAGAGTCGGGGTTAGGTACCATAAAATCCTGGTTATTGAAGGTTATAACATAATGTTTTCGGTAAAAATCGGGGATAGGTTGTTGGGAACCAGATCGTAAATCTTTGTAGTCAGCAAAGGTGAAGTTGGTAAGGAAGGAGCATTTTTTTAGTTGGATATTAAAGTCAAGGTGTTGAGTTTTTTCTTGGTTAGCGGTGGAATAACGGGAGAAAGCATTACCATGTATTTGGATTTTAGAGGTTTCGTTGGGGCTTAAGAATTTAGGGATAAGAGTTTGAAAGTTCATGACACCGCCAATAGCATCGCTTCCATAAATTACTGAACCAGGGCCCAAAAGTACCTCCGCATTTTCCATTGCATTCGCATCTAAAGAAATGATATTTTGAAGATTTCCAGAACGAAAAATAGCGGTATTCATTCGTACTCCATCCACCACAATGAGCAAGCGATTCGTTGCCATACCTCTAATCATAGGGGAACCACCTCCTAATTGGCTTTTTTGAATAAAAACGTAACCACTCATTCCGAGTAAATCCGCCGTCGTTTGGGGGTTCTGAAAACTAGCTTCTCGTAAGTTGATAGTCACTATACGATTGGGAGAATCCGTCAGTTTTTGCTCCCAACGGCTCGCACTAATTACTACCTCATCTAAACTTATCTTTTTACGGTTTAAAACCAAAGAAAAATCTAATTCTTCCAATTGATAGTAACTATAAGTTACCGTTTCGTAGTCAGGATGGTAAAATCTAATCTGATTTGACTGTACCAAAAGGGTAATATCTACCTGCCCCCAGTCATCTGTCTCTAGAGTATCTTGTAGCCCTTCTGAAAATATATGAACTCCTTTAACAGGGTTTCCATTAGAATTCGTAACCGTCAGTTTTTGACAATATAAAAACTGTATAGATAAAATCCATATAAAAATTAGTAATCTTCCCATTACAATTCATGAAATTTTAGCAATAGCTTAAGGTATAAAAAATATTTCGTATGACAATAAGTTTACCAACCGTATGATAACGGTTATAAATAATTGATATTTTATTACTGTGTGTCAATTATATTTCATTTTCTGGGGGGATAGAGAAATGCTGAATAGGTAGAAAATCGTAGAAATGGATTTTATGAAATAATTTGTAAATTTTCATAGGGACGAACGCTTTTAAAAAGATTGTTGGGGAGAAAAATAATACTTTAAATTGGAAATCTGGAGTTGGGGTGTGTTCTAAAGCTAATTTCAGGAGGTTATATAATTTTTGGTTTAATTGAGTTTCTTGGTAATCGCACCAGCACCAAAAGAAAGTACTGTCGGTTGTTTTTTCTTCATGGACGATGTCATACAGGTATCCTTGATATTCAAATTCTTTGGGATGTTCAAAATGAAGTTTATGGAAAATTTCAGCGTTAGAAAAAGCAAAATACACTAAATCTTTCTTGGAAATGCCTGCGATAATACTTTGCTTAATTTGGTTTTTGATTTGTTTTTTTTGGTAATGGATAATAGTTAGGGAGGTTATAAAAGGGACTACAAAACTTAATGCCAACATCAGACTTACAAAATGTTGTAACCCAAAAGAAGCACAAAGTTTCGTTTTTTTCATGGAGTCAAGCAAAGATACGACTTTTTTATTCAAAAGAAAGTGATTTTACTGGTGCTCGTTTTTTTTCATAAAGTTCAACTAGTAACAGTTTTAAAACCCGAAAACCAATTTCGCAAATATCAGAATTCATGAAATGTTTAGAATCTTTGTGAGTAATATGAATATGATTTCTAAAATCACGATACGAGTTTAATAAGCTGATAGTCACATTAGTTAATAATCCTTTGTTTTTTTCATAAACACTAATCATTTCACTAAAATTTAATATAAAAATGGGTTTACTGGTGGAGTTATCTTTTACATTTGCTGGTAAATCTTTAAATTCGTAACCATTTTTTTCAAGTTCTAAAAGATATTTTTTTAGAATACCCTCTAATATGCTTCCAAGAATAACAATAGTAGCTAAATAACAGTTATTTTTATACACAATTTCTAGTTCATTTAAACGAGCATGAAAAATAGGTAATTCGGGTTCATCTTTCCATAAAAAGTCGATTTTATTATGGAAATCTGCAACAGAATTAGCAATATTATCCAAGGCAAAAGTTTGATTTTGAATAGGTAAAGAAGATGTAAGAGGATTTTTTTTCAGGAATTCTACCGTTTGATGAGTATCATTGTAAATAATTTGAATATCTTCCGTACTCAAAATTTGATTGAGTGCTTGAATAGTTTCGCCTTGTTGAGCGGAGTTAGTATAATGAATAGGGTGAATTAAATATTTGATTATACGTTCTAATGCAAATTCTTGTATTGGAGATTTTAAACTAATAAATTGGCAGCGTAACTCAAAAAAATCATTTGTTGAGTACTGATCATAGAACCTCTGGAAGTCCTTGTATAGCAATTGAGAGTTTTCAATATTTTGATTTGAATTATATTCCCAAATTTTTAAACCAGTTAATATATCAAAATACAGGTAATGATAAACTAATTCAGCAAAATTTTTTAGGGGATTTTTGGGTGATTTTGCATAATGTATCTTTAATATGCCAACTCTTCTATTTTTTAGTTTATGAAAATGTTCATTTAAATCTATCTCATAAATATCAATTATTTTAGCGTTAATTTTTTCTTTTTCATTTCTAATTAAAAAATTCTGATGTTGAAAAACTTTTCCTAAATACTTATCTTCATATAGAAACCAATAACCTTTTTCTTGGAAGGATTTTAATAAGCGAATATATTCAGAAATATCGGTAATGGCATTTTCAGGGAAGAAAACAAACGCATTTTTGAAAAAATGTTCAGGAACAATAAAATGACTTTGAAAGAAATTATTTAAGAAAAAAGCAAAATCTCTTTGCAGTTCTTGTGTTTTAAGTTCAATCATAAATAGAATAATTTTGATAACAAAAATAGAAAATTTTTTGTAGAATAACAGCCAATTTGAACAAATAATAAAGTTTATGAACAACAATATAAAATATAACGAATTGATTTAAGGTTAGTGAGCATCGTTGAACTATAATTTAAAATTATGGAACAGTAATTTTAATGGATTTTAATTTTTATTTTTTTCTGTGCTTTTTTGTGTTCTCCGTGATAAGTTTTACTACAAAGAGCACTACAGGTTTTGAGTTCGCTAATAGTTACAAAAATTTTTCTAATCCACTTTGCTGTCTAGAATTTAATTTGTAATTTTGCTTTGATTTTTAAGAAAACTCGAACAAAAACCGTACATAAATTTGAGTTTATGAAAATACTTTTTTTATTTTTGATATTCATAAAATTGGGTATTTCTTATTCGCAAAACTATTGTATGCGATTTTATGGTCATGGGACCGGAGATATTGACCGCGTGAAAATTCCGTTGGATTCACCTGGAAAGCCTATTAATGTAGGGAATGGAGATTTTACGATAGAGTTTGAAATGAAAGCTTTACTTTCCGATAATCCTAAGGGAGGAAACGCAGTGGAGGGAGCTAACGACGATTGGACATTAGGTCATGTTATCATTGATCGTGATATATTTGGACCGGGAGATTTCGGTGATTTCGGAGTTGCATTATGTAACGGAAAAATTGCTTTTGGAACTAACAACGGAAACCAATCCCGTACTATCATTGGAACAACAAATGTGGCTGATAATCAATGGCATCATATTGCTGTAACACGTCAAGCATCCAACGGGGAAATGCGTATTTATGTGGACGGTACTCTTGATGCTTCCACTGCAACCGGACCAACGGGAAATATTGCTTACCGAAACGGCAGAACTACTTCCTGGCCAAATGATCCCTTTTTAGTGTTAGGTGCCGAAAAACATGATTATGACAATAATAACTACCCATCCTATAACGGATACCTTGATGAACTCAGAATATCGAACGTCATTCGTTACTCGGGAGCCTCATTTACAATTCCCTACTTGCCTTTCAACACAGACTCCAACACGGTGGCTCTTTATCACTTTGACGAAGGAAGTGGCAATATACTTTACGATGATTCTGGTTTTGCCGGAGGTCCCTCTAATGGGCAAGTAAATTTTGGTGGAAGCGGAACTGCAGGACCTGTCTGGGTACCAAGAAATACAACCCCTTTACAAGAATGTTTTTATTTAGACCATGATATAAATATTTTCCCTAATCCTTTCCGACAGTCCTTTTATATCAGCATGAAAAATTCTACTTTGCTTAAAATCAAAGATATTAAAGCAATTGAGTGTGGATCAGGAAAAACTATATCACTTCAAATTGCCCATCTTGACAATGGTTTCCTTAAAATAGAATCCTCAGAAGATATCAAAAGTCCCATCATTTTGATTTTAGATTTAGGTGAATTACGTTTCAAAAAAATTTTGATCTCTGATAATCAATGACTTAAATAATTTTTACCGAAAATTCCCAATTATCAGAATTGCTGAATACTCCACTGAAAGATTTTCCCCATTTATAGAGTCTGCACCAATGGTAGAACTACCCTCCAAATCATAATCAAAACTAGAAAAGCAACATCTTTAATAAAAAACTAAAAGTCTTTAGAAAAAAAGTCATTTTAACAATGGCATTTTTTTAAAATATTTCAAAAAAACTTGTAAAATAAATTTTTATATCTTATATTTGTAACGATATTCATTAAATTTATTGAGTTATGAAAAATTATTTGTTACTTATCAGCCTTGCTCTTATGAGCACAATGGGTGCGAAAGCACAGAACGTAGGAATAGGCACAGCAATGCCTGATGCCTCTGCAAGATTAGATGTATCGGATACACAACGCGGGATATTAATTCCGAGAGTAGCATTAAGTGCCACGAATATAGCGGGTCCGGTAGCTGGTCCAGCAACGAGTTTGTTAGTTTATAATACCGCAACCGCAGGTGCAGCACCTAATAATGTATGGCCAGGTTATTATTACTGGAATGG
>CALLNY010000021.1 GCA_938005475.1 uncultured Bacteroidia bacterium
AAATGGTCGTATTCATCGAAAAGAATATAAATGGGAATATCTTTGGGGTAATGTTCAAAAAAAACCGTAATAATTTCTTCTGCGTCATCAATTGGTTGGATAGTTTGGATTTTCTCATGACTGACACAATTGTATTTTACAGCGAAACGTAAGATGTGGGTTTTAACTTTTAAATTAAACCCTTGCTTGGTACTTTCTCGCGTAGAGGCATCAATGCCGCTGAAATCAAATTTAAGGATACGGAAAGCATTTCGTAGAGGAGTAGGATTTTGACCGATATAGTATTTACCAAAAAGTTTGTCAAATTTATGTTTTTGATTGATATCGTAATAGTATTCTAAAACGGAGAGCCAAAGGCTTTTCCCGAAGCGGCGAGGGCGTAGGAAGGAGACCTTTTTTTCTTTATGTAATTCTAATTTTTCAAGAAAAGGAGTTTTGTCTACAAAAATAAAATTATCAGTAACTAATTCTTCAAAGTTACTTACTCCATATGGGAAGAAAACGGTTTTCATGATACAAAGATAAATTCTATCAACAAATAATTTATCATTCTTAAATAGAGTTTAAAATACTGTGAGATAAAAAATACTTATAAATCAGTATTTTAAAAAATAATTCAATTGAAGAAAATAGAAAATTTGTATAATTCAAAGATTGGTTATAAATTTGAATTAAAAATTAAGGGGTAACGATTTTTATCAGAGGATATTCAGTATTAGTGGAAGTTAAGAAATATGACAAAAGTAGCGACTGAGGTAAAGAAGGCATTAAAACATTATTTTGGTTTTGATAGCTTTAAGGGGAAGCAAGAAGAAGTAATAAATAGTGTGATGAAGGGCAAAGATGTATTTGTAATAATGCCTACGGGAGGGGGTAAATCCCTATGTTACCAATTACCTGCTATTATCAAAGAGGGGACTGCATTAGTGGTATCTCCTTTAATAGCACTAATGAAAAATCAAGTCGATCAGATGCAATCATTAGGGATTGAAGCCGGTTTTTTAAATTCTAGTCTTTCAAGATCGGAATATGATAAAGTTAAACAAAAAGCTCTTGATGGATTATTAAAACTTTTATATGTTGCTCCTGAATCATTAGTAAAAGAAGAATTTATTGAGTTTTTACAACAGATTACCTTATCTTTTGTTGCTGTAGATGAAGCACATTGTATTTCTGAATGGGGGCATGATTTTCGCCCTGAATACCGCAGAATTCGTCAGATTATTGACCAAGTCAATACTAAAATTCCTATTATAGCTTTAACCGCTACTGCAACTCCTAAAGTACAGCAGGATATTCTACATAACCTGAAACTAGACAAAGCCGATATTTTTATTTCCTCATTTAATCGGACTAACCTTTATTACGAAATACGCCCCAAAATAAACCCTGACCAAGAACTGGTAAAATACATTAAACAGAATCACGGTAAATCAGGTATTGTTTATTGTTTAAGTAGAAAAAAGACGGAGGAACTTACTGAATTGCTTAAATTAAATAATATAAAAGCTGTACCTTACCATGCAGGATTAGATAGTGAAACACGAAGTAAACATCAAGATATGTTCCTGAAAGAGGATGTTCAAGTCGTTGTTGCTACGATAGCGTTCGGTATGGGAATCGATAAACCAGACGTTCGTTTTGTTATTCATTATGATGTACCTAAAAGTATTGAAGGATACTACCAAGAGACGGGGCGTGCTGGTAGAGATGGATTAGAGGGGAATTGTATTCTTTTTTATGATTATGATGATATACAAAAACTAGAAAAATTCATGAAAGATAAACCTCTCTCTGAACGGGAATCCAGTAAGTATTTACTTCAAGAGATGGCTTATTTTTGTGAATCCGGCGTTTGTCGTCGTAAATATATTTTACATTATTTTGGTGAGGAGTACGATGATAAAACTTGTAAGGGATTGTGCGACAATTGTCGTTACCCGAAAGAGAAAGTAGATGCAACCGATTATGCAAAGATGGTTCTGCAATTGGTGCATGAAACGGGCGGAAAATTCCCAATCAACTACTTAGTTAATCTTTTAACAGGACAAAAAACACAACAAATTCGTGAACTTAAACATGATAAATTAAAACTTTTTGGTGCTGGTTCTAAATTTAAGGACTTTGAATGGAAATCTCTCATTATTCAGCTCATCGTGAACGATTATTTACTCAAAGATATTACGGATTATGGCATTATAAAACTTACCAATAAAGGTAAAGCATGGCTCAAAAAACCTGAAAAAATTCAGCTTGTACGTTTTGCGGTAGAAGAAAAATCAGATGAAGAAACTTTAATTGCGGAAGACTTTAAAACATACGATGAAGATTTATTTGAAAAACTCAAAAAACTTCGTAAACAAATTGCTAACGCTAAAAATGTACCTCCTTATGTAATTCTACAAGACCCTTCCCTTGAAGAAATGGCATCAAAATACCCGATTACACTCAAAGAACTACAAAATATTAAGGGAGTTGGAGCAGGGCAAGTCCAGAAATATGGTCAACAATTTCTCGAAGTTATCAAAAAACATGTAGAAGAAAACGAAATAGAAAGACCCGTAGATTTAATTGTTAAATCTAGTGGCAAAAATTCTGCTGACAAATTATTTATTATTCAACAAATTGACCGTAAAACCCCATTAGATGAAATCGCTGTTATGAAAGGGTGGTCTTTCCAGGAACTTATCCAGCAAGTAGAAAATATTATTTACTCAGGAACCAAGCTTAATATCAAATATTTTATTGACCAAATCATTGATAAAGATAAACAAGAAGAAATTTTAGAATACTTCCAAACGCATGATTCTTTTGATTTAGAGTCGGCTCAAAGGGCTTTAGGCGATGATTTTGAAATTGAAGAAATTCAGTTGATGCGAGCAAAATATTATTCGGAAATGGCAAACTAATTTTTAAATTTTTATTTTATGGAATTAATAGAATATCTCAAACAATTAGACGAAAAATATTACAACGAACAAAACGAAAGTAAAGAATTCGCAATCAAAGAACTTAACAAAGTTTATAAATCTGTACAAAAAGACCCAGAACTCCTGGAGGATTTTATGGAAGAAGCTCCTTATATATGTGGTGGTGCTTATATCCCTTTTCTTTTTTGGATTGTACTTGCAAAATTCTCAGAAAACCCTGATACCTACAGACCTCAAATTACAGAACTTATCAAAGCATTTTGCAAATCCGATTTTAATGAAAGGGATGCGCAAGAACTTAAACCTTTAATTATTACTTATTTTGCCATGGAAAAACGTTTTGAAATTGACAAACTCAAAGCTTATGTTATTGATAAAGCTCATCCTGATATCATCAATTACTTCCATAAATTACTAACTTTTGTTGACAAAAATAAAGACTCCGTTAAAACTTATATTGAAAAGTTCCAACTAATTAAAAATTTTAACCCTGATTTTGAATTACTTAACCTCCCTATCGTTCGACTTAGAGAAACCTTAAAACAAAATCATTAACTTTGCCAAAAATTTCATTTGAAAATATGTCAAAGATTAAAATAACCTTAAAGTCTATTGAATGCTTAAAAACAAACGAATCTGGAAGAGATGAGTTGTATTTATTGCTTAATATTAAAGATAATGCAGGGCACTCTGTTGAATTAAAAGAAAAGTTTCCTAAAAATGAACATGGATTTTGGCATCTCAAAGCGGGAGATAAATTAGAACTAAATGAACTCCTCTTTGAAGGTGATATTTTGAGAGGTATTACCGTAGACTTCCGTTTTATGGAGGAAGATAAAACTGCTGGTACTACCTTATCAGAACCTCTAACAGAAATAATTGATGATTTTATTGGGGAATTCCGCTTCATCGTGGAAAGCTCAGGTAAAGTAACTTATGAAGATGTAAGACATTCCAAACTAAAAGAAAAACAACATAAAGACTACTATTTGTCCATTTCAGGAAGTGGTGCTGATTACCACTTATGGATAGAAGTAAAATAAAACATCAATCCCACATTCAATATGATGTGGGATTTTTGATTATAAAAATAAAATGAAAGAACATAATTTTTATGAGCACTCTCTTTGATACGGCTTCCAAAAATCAGCTTCCTTGTACAAAGCTCTTCTCTTAATAAATTATAATAACATCACAAACAATTTGCTAAGTAATTGTTTATAAATTCTATTTTAAGAGGCTTTCATAGCATTTTAATCAAACAGCCCAAATAATACAGAATGAATTTTATTCAGTAGAATACTAAAATGCTCTTGATTATCTTTAAATTTAATTTCATCAATATTGATTTCTAATTTTTTACCAAGCTGGTAACTCTGAAACCATTCATTATAGCGCTCATTTAATTTTTTGAGGTAATCAATTCGGATATTTTCTTCGTAAGGTCTTGCTCTTTGTTGAATTTGATCTACTAAAGTTGATATAGATGCTTTCAAATAAATTACTAAATCTGGTGGAGGTACTAACTGTTTGATTAAATGATATAGTTCTAAATAATTTTCATAATCTCTGGTGGAAAGCAAATTCATGTTATGAAGATTATAAGCAAAAATCTCGGCATCTTCATATAATGTTCTATCTAATATTACATTGATTTGGCTTTTCTGGAATTGTAATATAGTACTTAAACGATGATTAAGAAAATAAATTTGTAGATGGAATGCCCATCGTTGCATATCATTATAAAAATCTTGAATATATGGATTACTTTCAGGTTCTTCAAAATGGGCTTGATACCCTAAATGTTTACTTAATAGATGCGCTAAAGTTGTTTTACCTGACCCTATATTTCCTGCGATAGCTATTATCATTAACTTTTAAAAACAAGGGACAAAAATAATAAAAACTCTTTTATCTCATGATGACCATTTTTCCGTAGCCATTATTGAAGTATTGTTTGGTTTTATCATCGATGGTACGGATGGTTTGGTCACCGGGCATTTTCAGGATGACACGATATAAATAGACGCCATTAGCGAGCCTATCTCCAAATTCATCAGTGCCATCCCAAGTCGTTTGTGTGATATTATTACCAACATAAACATCATTATTTGCTTTTAGATCAATTTCTTTTACCATCTTACCGGAGATAGTAAAGATTTGAATTTTAAATACTTCTGGGATTTCGGCACCTGTTAAAGTATAAACAAAGCGAGTCTGCGTAGAGAAGGGATTAGGGTAGTTAATGATTTGGGTGATAGCACTTTCATTGATAACCTTAAATTTGATTTGATAGGCTATTTTGCCTGATAGGTTCATTTTTTTATCAAATCCTTGAACAAACAAAATATATTCCCCATCTTCGAAACGTTCAGGCCTGAAATAAATTTTCGCTTTATTACTGGGTAAAGAAGCAGGAATAAATTCTAATTGATTGCCTGAACCAAAGAAAATTCGCGCGGGTGGTGTAGTTTCACTTGCTTTTTTAAGATAAATCTCAACTGCAGTAGTATCATCTAACACTAAAAATTGATTTTCATCGTTTACTTCTATTAAAATTTCAGGTTTGGGGGAAACAATATCTCCATCTGCTATGTGTTTACCATCAAAAGTTACATCTAATATAGGATTAATTTTATCTTCAATGACGTAGAATGTTTTTTCATAGACATTATTAAATAAATACTGCTCAGGTTGGTCAAAATCTGGGTTGATAGTAACACGTAAATAATTGAGACCAATAAAACTACGATATTGCCCGTTAGATTGAAGGATACGAGTAGGTAGTTTCCTTGAAAAGACATATTCAGATAGTCCGAGAAGAGGTTTTAGCCGTACAGTATCCATTAAAACGATATCACCTAATGCAGTTTTATATTCATAACGGACTAAAAGGCTATCCATATCAATATTGGTAATATTTCTTGCAACGAGTGCGATATAGATACTATCTCCTTCGTGGAGCGTATCTTTATAGAAGACATAATCTATGGTGGTGGGGTCTATTAAGGCTTCAGGGACAGGAGCATAAAGCACGTGCCAGTTATCTAGTTGTGGTGCTGTTCGGCTTAATGAATCTTTAATGATAGCTTCTAAACGTAAAAGAGGATAAGTTTGAGGGTTAATATTAGTTAAATCATAAGTACCTCTGCTTAAATTAGAGAGCAATAAAGTTTCTTGTCCTTGAAAGTTTCTACCATACAAATTGACTTTAATTTCGTCTGTATTAGCAGATTCTAAGGAGTACCAATCCCAGATGAGGTCATTCCATTGATTAGAAGGACCTATGATTTTGGTAGTGATATTTCCTTGATATTCATTTCCATACATGAAACCTTCCAGTTCTACGCCGATGGGGTCTCCATAACGTTCAATAGCAGAGCCCATTGGAGCCCCTTTTCTACCGAGTACTACAAAATTTTTGCCTTGCCCCAATTGTTGTATTTGATTAGAACAACCGATAGAATATAAAGCTTGTATTTGTGAAGTGTTCCAGGTTTCTATTTGAGAATTTCCTCCTGGTCCTGTAAAGAAAATTAAAATATAATCCCCAGGACGCATGTTCTGTATGACCGAAGCTAACTGGTTAGGAGCATTAGGATAAGTTAAATATTCATGATAAAAATAATCCAAGTTAAAAGTAATAGGTTTAAGAGAGTTCTTATTGAAAATGGTATAAATCACTCCATGTTTACCGTGTAAATTAAGGGAGGTAAGCCAGCTACCATCTTGATAAAGATTACGAATTCCACCGGATGCAATTTCAGCGCGGATACGAGATTTTATAGGAGCAAATTGCCATAGTCTTTGTATTTTATCCATAGACACTTTTTGTGTGGGATTATCAAAGAATTGAGGGGGTCGGCTTTGCGCCCAGCCTTCTTTCGGTCCTTTAATATACTTAAACGAGGATAAACAGTAAGCGTTGCTTACTTCAGCCTCATCGGGTAATCGTACTCGCCAATAATAAACGGTACTATCTGTCAAAGTATAGGGAACTTTCCATTCAGCATAAAAAGAAGTACCTAGTACAATGCCCGACCTTCTGTACATCGGAGAATTAAATTCCCATACGGTATCAATCTCAAATTCGTAGTTAGTAGGAGTTAAAGTTACACTATAAGTAGAGGCTTTTAGGATAACGGTATCTTTATTGATGACCGCAAATTCTGTTGGAAAGATACAAACAGGTAATTTGGAATAAATAAATTTTTCATAGCGAACGATGTTATTATTTTCATTAGATTCGTTAATTTCTAAATTAGAATCAACAAAGATTTCAAAGATATTAGGTCCTGCCATATCTACTCCGGAGGGAATGGTGATATCCACGATGGCTGTGTCTTTACTTATTATTCCTCCTAAACGAGTAATATTATGCGTTAAGGTTTGTCCTGTTTGCAGTATAGTTTGTTTAATAGATAAATTAAAACTATCTGTTGGAGCTAATGCTAAACCGTAATTATGAATAACAACTTGAATTTTAAATTGGTTATTTTGAGCAGTTAAATCATTGGGGATGAAAGTAATATCTTGTTGTGAGATAGCTAAATCAGGCAGTTTAGGGGCATACAATCTCAAAGCGGGGTCACATTGTAAATTGGTAGTTTTAGAGTGATTAGTAAAAGTTTGATTATGGGGAAAGGTGCTTTCAATACGTCTGAATTTTTCTTTAATAATATTTCCTACGGCTAGACCAACGCTATCACGGTAAGCGATATCATAGAAAAATTTGCTTTCTTCGCCAAGCGGAGTAAGGTAACCAGCGCCCGAAGAAGATAAATAACCTATACAACCTCTTCTAGGTTCTAGGGTAAAGTGTTCTCCGAAGGAATTTCCATAAATAGCAAAATTTCCAGAATAACAGCCTAAGGCTATCATAAAAGGATATTTACCATAGTTCAGGTAATTATGAGCCGAATCAATTTCTATGTCATAGATATTTGCGGAGGAATGCCCAAAGAAAGTAATTAAACTTACACCATTATTGATTGTATTTTTTATGTCAATGGTATTAGGACCGATGACAGCGCCCGTACTTTTTTGGTGATAAAAAATATTTCCTGCAAAAGGGAATCCTTCAAAAATAGGCTCATAAACTCCTTCTAAATAGTAACGGATAGCATTTTGTTCACTTTGGTTTTGCCCGCCTCCTAAATGAAGCCCATTTTTCATCCAAGGCTGAAACTCGGTATGTTCGTATTCATTGATTTTATCGAGATAGGCTTTGCCTTGTATATTGTTATTTACGTTAATTCTACCGATAGGGACATGGATAATATTATCAACGGTATCCATTTGGAAATTAGAGACAAATTCAAAATCACAAGCGGGTTGCCCCCAGGTAAGCACTTGCATTCTACGGGTTCCTCGTACTTCGTAAAGCCCTTTGCCCCATAAGAAAATATATTTAGGTTTGATGTTCCAGTTCTGCAAGGCCGTCATTACGAATCGCTTAATGGCAAGCGGTGTAGGACAACCATATCCAAATTCATCATAAATTTGTTCATTGACTACTACTTTCGTAGAAAAACGATTTACGGTATTGGTATCTCTATACGTTGCGTATTCTTGTGCGGACGCAAGTAATCGTTTATTGGTGATAATGACGAATTCTGCACCTGCACTAGGGTCTGACAAGTTAACATAATCATGAGGGCTTATAAGGATGCTGGAGTCTGCTAAGGTTCCCATTCCTGAACGCGTAGAATAAAAGAAATTGACAGTATCGGCGAGGAGTTTAGGGACTACAAAGCGTGCAGTAGCACCAGAACCTGTTCCCACAATGCGGGTATAAGTAGATAAATCGTATAAAATGAATTCTTCATTTGAGTTAATGGTAGCACCTGTAAATTCAAAAGTAGATTTTCCGGCGGCAGTATTGACCCATTGGAAAGCTATTGAACTATCGCCATTCAAAGCAAATGTACGGTCATAAGTAATAGAAATCCAGCAAATTGCATTATTTTCAGGAGTACCATTATAAGTTAAACCACTGGGAATAATTTTTACATTTGTATTAGGACTAGCAATATCATTGATAGTACCTTGAAGTTCAATGGTTTTAATGTAAATATTTTGGGTGGAGTAAGTAGTAAAAACATTACCCATTTCTACGCGAATGTTATGTTGCCCATCTGAGACGCCTGTAATGCGTACTTGGGTTTTTACAGGATTGATAGAAGCAGTGTAAGGATTTGGGGTAGGAATAGTTTGATTGCGAGTAGAATTGAAAATTCCTCCAATATATCCCTCGCCCGTGATGTAGTTAGTGTTTTCATTGTAGTGTGCACCTCTTGCACCTAAATAATAAAAAGTGGTATAATTTACACGTGAGGTAAATAACATATGGGTTTGCGTAGGATAATTAGAATAATTTTGTTCAAAAAAGTTTTGATAACGAAGTCCCGCTTGGTTATTCCATGTTAAAAAATAAGCTGAAGTATCCGTAAAAAGGCTAAACTGGTCATTGGGTTGTTGTTCGGGGTCCACAAAATTTAGGAAAGGATGTCGATACAGATATTTATCATCCTGCCCATCCCATTTCTGACCATAGAACTCAATAAAATCATTACCATCCAAAATTGCGGGGTTACCACTGTTTTCTACGTAGATTGGAATTTCCTGTCCCTTAAAAAACATATGTAAGTTTGTAGGATTAGCAGTAGGAGGTAAATTTAGTTCTGAAGCGTACAAACGGTAAATCCTATTTTTTGCAACTTTCAATTTTATATAAGTTTGAGAAGGTATCCACCATTGATTGGCAGTTGGAAAATTTTGAGCAAGTGAATTTATAGTGTAGATAAAAAGTAATAATGCAATACCAATATGATTTTTTCGCATTTTGATGATAATCTTCAAACAAGCCTCTAATATACGACTTTTTACTTTACAACTGCAAATAATTTGATTTTTTTTTACACATTTAATTCCCTTTACTTATTCTTTATCGAGAAAAGCAGTTGAACTGGAAGGATGTGGAAAATAGCAATTTTTTTCCACCGCAGATTTTTATTTTTGATGCAATTTTGCTAGCATAAATTTGTTTTATAAAAAATTGTATTTTTACGATTTCTTACAAAAAATTGGCATGAGGGGAATGAAAAAAGTGAGTACTTTTTGTAACTGTTTGGTTTTGAAAAAGTAAGTAAATGATAGATAATCAATGGAGATTAAAACCTTTACCCGAGCCTGGGGTAGTTCACAAATTAAAAAAAGAACTGGGCATAAGTAAGACATTATGCGAACTATTAGCGCAGCGAGGAATAAAAAATTATCAAGAGGCAAAACATTTTTTCTTGCCTAAGTGGGAGGATTTGCATAATCCTTTCTTAATGGATGATATGGATAAAGCGGTAGACAGAATTCTATATGCTATTGATAACCATGAAAATATCCTTATTTATGGAGACTATGATGTAGATGGGACAACCTCAGTATCTTTAATGACCTTATTTTTTTCTGCTTTTCATATCCCCGTAGAATATTATATCCCTGACCGTGAAAAAGAAGGATATGGCTTATCTGATGAAGGCATCCAATTTGCAATTCAAAAAAACATCAAATTGATTATTACGCTAGATTGCGGCATTAAATCTATTGATAAAGCCCAAAAAATTGCCAAAGCCGGTATAGATTTAATTATTTGTGACCACCATCTACCTGGCGAAGAGCTACCCATTGCAGTTGCTATTTTAGACCCCAAAAAACCTACCTGCAATTACCCTTTTGATGAACTCACGGGATGTGGTATTGGCTTCAAACTCTGTCAAGCATTGGCTCCTTATCTTAACCAAAAATTTAAAGCTTACGTAGAACTCAAAAACTATGTAGACCTCGTAGCTTTAAGCATTGCCTGTGATATTGTGCCCATAAACGGTGAAAATCGTATCTTAGCCTATTATGGCTTACAAAAAATTCGTAAGAAACCTTTGCCTGGTATACAAAAAATTAAAGAACTCACAGACACCGAACGTAAATGGGATATCGCTGATTTAGTTTTCTTCATAGGCCCACGCATTAATGCCGCAGGAAGATTAAAACACGCTAAATATGCCGTCGAAGTACTTACCGGACAATCAGAATACCTACAAGAAACTACCGATTTTTTAAATGAATCTAACGCCGAAAGAAGACATATCGAACAAAAAATTATTGAAGATGCTTACCTTTTCGTAGACAACAAATTAAAAGTAAATAATCATGATCTAAATGGTATCGTAGCTTATCAATCAGATTGGCATAAAGGTGTGATTGGAATTGTGGCTTCTAAAATGGTAGAAAGATATTACAGACCTACTATACTATTAACCTTCTCTAACGGTAAATGGGTAGGTTCAGGGCGATCCGTCCATGATTTTGATTTATATGAAGCTTTAAACGCTTGTTCCCAACACCTCGAACAATTCGGTGGGCACAAATATGCCGCAGGAATGACCATAACAGAAGATAAACTCCAAGATTTTATCCGTGATTTTGAATTGTATTGCCAAAATAATATCCAAGAACACCAAAAAAAACCTGTCCTCGAGATTGACCTTGAAATACCCTTCGCTAAGCTTACTGTCAGTTTCTTACAAACTATCGAACGCATGGAACCCTTCGGACCCGAAAATATGAGACCCCGCTTCCTTACAAAACCCGTCCGACTTAATTATTTCAGTATTCGCAACGAAAAACATATTTTCCTCCGATTCCAACAAGACAACTACTCTTACGACGGAATTATGTTTAATATTGAAGACGATGAATTAGAAATACGTAAAAACTGGCTTAACCAAAACAACTATTTTGAGGTGGTTTATTCGCCTGAACTTGCTATGGATAAAAAAACTGAACAACGTTACGTCCAACTAATCATTAAAGATTTTAAACCTTTGAATATATGAACCGTTTGTATTATTTTTTCCTTGCTCTAATAAGCTTAAATAATCTTGCTTTTACACAAGTAACCTGGTTCGCTGAAACTATTACCCGTGACACCGTCCAAATTGGGCGAAATCCCTCCTTCCTAATTGACTCCGCAGGTTTTATACATTTATCCTTCTGGGAATACGCTACGGACCGTCTAATTTATGGTAAAAAACATATCTCCGATAACGAGTGGGCTTTTGAAAAAGTAGACTCCCTAAAAACAGGTGGTTATGTCTCTAAAATCAAATTAGACCCCTACGGTAAACCGGCTATAGCTTACTTTGAAAATGTGAACGAGCAACTTCAAGTACGATTAGCTACTAAACATTTTCTTACTAACCAATGGCAAATTGATACCTCTCTTCAACTCAACTGGGGAATCTATGGAACCAATGCGCTCAACGCTCCAGGATACCTACATGCCTCCATTGATTTTGATTTTCATACTGATAATAATCCTTATTTAGTTTTTTTTGATGCTCGTTACTATCCTGAAACCCCTGAGTTCTACGGTTTAGAAATGTACTACGCCTATCCTAATAATGGCTCCATGACCTTCCAATCTTATGGAAATATACCCATGTTTAATCCTGCTATTACTTATCGCGAATGGAAAGCCGGTGCTAAATTCGGAGAGTTTTGTACAATTGTCAAACAAAAAAATGGTAAATGGTCTATTTTTACACAAGGAACCGGTAACGGCGAACTCTACCGTTTTACTACTCTCTCTAATCCTATTTTTACTAATAGAACCGTCATAGATTCCTTTTTAAGAGTAAATCCCAACTTATCTGGTGCTTCTGTTATTCAAGAACACCGTTTGTTCTGCACCTTTGAAGGAATTTCAGCCACTGAAGCGGAAAATGAAGATATTCACATTTCCTATGGCTATTCTAATCTATATGGAAGAAATAATTTTTCTAATTGGTTTACTCAAAACCACTTGACCATGCAACACATTCGTATTAAAGCGGATGGAGATATCGTTTACAATCCCATATTTCCTAGAGATTCAGTTTATAGAAACTTCACTAGCATTAAAACCGTGGGTTCCGATAGTATCTTTATAACTTTCAATGAACCTAACAAGAATCGTTTAAGAATGGTCTATTCCACCGATACCGGCGCTACATGGGTGGTTAAAGATATTCAAACTATGAACTACCCGGATGCTTATGCCCCTCTTTATATCTATCAGGATTCTCTTTACGTCATGTACTTCCATAACGATAACGAGCGTTTGGAAATGGCTACCTTACCTTTAAATGATCTGAATGCCGCATGGATAATCAAGCCTGTCACGAAGTCCCAAAAAACAGGAACCACGCTTGCTTCACTCGTCAACAAAGTAGGAAATGATTACCAAATCCACGTTGTTTATAATAACATTCCTACACGACAGGTATTGTACGCCAACAAAAAATTAGGTCAATGGAACTACGAAATAGTTGAAAATGCTCGTCATTGTACTTCCGCTGATATACAGTTAGACCCCAATGGTAATCCTGTTATACTCTACAATGATAAATTAAGTAATCTAACACGACTTGCTCGTAAAAATGGTAGTAATTTTACTTACGAAACCGTAAATCCGTCTATCGCAGGAGATTACATCAATCTCAAATACTCCCCCACAAAAGACACATTACACGCTTGTTTTTATGATTTGAGTATCAACTCGTTAGTTTATGCACGAAAAATTGGTAATAGTTCTTGGACCTTTGAATTTCCCGAAGTCATAGGAGTAGAAATTGCAGGTGAATTCCCTTCTTTAACTATTGATGGAAATGGTCTTCCACATATTGTTTATTATGACCGAAGAAATACTAAACTAAAACATGCATTCAAAACCTTGAGTAATTCTAACTGGCAAAAAGAAGATATTGTCTTTGATGAAAATATAGATCAAGGTAGTTTTTGTAAATCAGTTATTGGGCCGAATAATGTGATTCAGGCTTGTTGGGTGAATAAAAATGCTAATCAAATAGAATATGCGCGTAAGGTGTTAGGTTTATGGGAGCGGGATACAGTAATTTCTCAAACGGTTGGGTTAGTGGGTATGCCGTTAGCTATGACTACTGATGATAGTTCTTCTGCGTGGATTTGTTACAACGTGCAAAATGCTTTGCCTGAGGTTCGTATTGCTAAAAAAGGATTTAATCAAACAGATTGGGGTTCTATTCCTGTCGGCAAAAACAATTTTCAGTTAGGGAATGTATTTGATTTTGAACTTATAGATACGCTTGTCTTTATTGCAGGTAGAACCAATAAAGAAAACGAACTTGGTACAGGACTATTAACTGGTATTTTAAGTTTTACTGTGGTCTCTAATGGGTCCGAAATTCCTATACAATTAAGTATCTATCCTAATCCTTTCTTTAATCAACTTTTTGTAGAGGTATCAGGATTGATACCTTACAGAGAAAAAATCCAAATTCTTGATTTGAACGGTAAGCAGTGGTTAGAGAAAGAATTAGAACCTAAAACCACATTAAATTTAGAATTACTACCGTCAGGAGTGTATTTAATAAAGATAGGAACTACTGTTCAAAAAATTATTAAGTTGTAAATTAAGTAATTCGATATGTTAGTAAAAACGCATGGTTGCTCGGTGATAGGAGTAATTGCAATACCTATTTATGTAGAAGTAAATATAGGGGGTAGTTTTGGTTATGCGATGGTGGGTTTGCCAGATAGTGCGGTGAAGGAGAGTCGTGAAAGGGTTGAGACCGCCATTCGCAATAATGGATATGAATTTCCGCGGGGAAAAATAACCATCAATTTAGCCCCTGCGGACGTCCGTAAAGAAGGTTCTGCTTTTGATTTAACAATTGCCATCGGAATTTTAGCCGCTAGTAGGCAAATGTCTGCTAATAAATTGCATGAGTACTTAATTCTCGGAGAACTTTCATTAGATGGTTCTTTACAACCTATCAAAGGAGCGTTACCTATTGCTATTGAAGCGAGGAAAAAAGGATATAAAGGTTTTATTTTACCTGCTCAGAACGCAGATGAGGCTGGTATTGTAAACCAATTAGAAGTTATACCTGTTGAAAATTTAAAACAAGCGGTAGACTTTCTCAATGGAACGCATTTTATACAGCCACATGCTTTAGATACGCGAGAGCTTTTTTCGTTTCAACAAGAAACGATGGAGGTAGATTTTTCAGAAGTGAAAGGGCAGGAGAATTTGAAAAGAGGGTTAGAGGTTGCGGCGGCTGGAGGGCACAACGTGATAATGATAGGTCCACCTGGCTCAGGAAAAACCATGTTAGCAAGGCGTTTCCCTACAATTTTACCCCCTTTGACGCTTCAAGAAGCACTCGAAACCACAAAAATCCATTCTGTTGCTGGTAAATTAAAAAATCAAAAAGGACTTATCGCACATAGACCTTTTCGTTCTCCCCATCATACAATATCAGATGTAGCGTTAGTAGGCGGAGGTAATCACCCCCAACCTGGTGAAATTTCTCTAGCCCATAATGGTGTATTATTTTTAGACGAACTGCCCGAATTCAAAAGGCAGGTCTTAGAAGTCATGAGGCAACCGCTGGAAGATAGAGTAATTACCATTTCCCGCGCTAAATTCACTATTGAATACCCTTGTAACTTTATGTTAGTGGCCAGTATGAACCCCTGCCCCTGTGGCTTTTATAACCATCCCACAAAATCCTGCTCCTGTACTCCCCCTATCGTAGAAAAATATTTAAGCAGAGTATCAGGTCCCCTTTTAGATAGAATAGATATTCACTTAGAAGTAACCCCTGTAAATTTTGAAGAACTCACCTATAAACGAAAATTAGAAAGTAGCCAAGAAATTCGTAAAAGAGTTATACAAGCAAGAAATATTCAGGTTGAACGATATAAAAATTTAAAAGGGATTTACTCCAATGCTATGCTAACAGGAAAACTAATTCATGAATATTGTTCGTTAGATTCGGTAAGTGAAAAATTATTAAAAACTGCAATGGAAAAATTGGATTTATCTGCAAGAGCTTATGATAGGATTCTAAAAGTATCTAGGACGATAGCGGATTTAGCAGGTAGTGAACAAATCAAAGTGGAGCATGTTGCAGAAGCGATACATTATCGCAGTTTGGATAGAAGTTATTGGAAAACCTAAAAGGTAAAGCCTATTTTTAAAACTTCTATTTCATTAAGGTAAAAGTTCATAACTTTTTTCAATTGTAAAAATATCATTGATTTCATAAACTTTCAATTTTACTTCATGTTGTTGAACGTATTGTTTGGCTTCTTCTGTGGAAAAAAATTGTATGATATTTTTTTTAGCATAAAAAATGGTTTGGGGATTGGTTAAAAAACGAGGACAAATAACCCCAGCAACAAAGCCTTTTGGTGTATCTTTTTGAATCACTTTACCTAATTTTTCAAATTCGTCAAAGGGAGTATGTTGGAAAGCAAACATGTGGTATTTGAAGTAGTTTTGAAAAGTATGATTGTTTCTGAATAAGAAAAAAACTAAGCCCATCAAAATAATTGTAAAATTAATAGTTAAGCCGATTTTTTTCCCTAAAGAATTAGGAAGTTGAGTAAGATGTTCTAACAGAGGTGCTAAAAGGAATATCAAAAAAGGATTAAAAACGACTGCCGCTAAAGCCGGATGTCCTGTTGTAAAATTAAAAAGTAATAAGTAGTGCAAAAGTACAGGTATACCAGCTAACAAGATGATTTTAGCGTAATTACCAGAGAAAAATTGATTTTTGAGTTTATCAAACTCCGATAATACGTTGCCAATATTGAAAAATAAAGCTAAAAATAAAGTAAATTCAAAAATTAGAAAGTTAATTACAAAGAATAAGAAGGGTTTCCATTCTCCCCAACGATGGGACACTGCGTTTTGCGTTCCCATACGTTTCAATCCCTTTTGAAATAATGCTTCCCAATAAGAATCGTATCCTAAATAACTTCCATATTGCCAAAAAGTAAATCCTAAATTAAAAATTCCCCAAAACACTAATATTCCTAATATTTTCCATTCTTTTTGATATAGTTGGTAAAATCCAACTACTCCTAAAACCAAATAACCTATCCACTCCGTCTGACAAAGAAAAAAGTTTATGATTAACCACAAAATGGAATTGCTTGTGGTAGGTTTTTCTAAGTAATAAAGGGTTATAAGTAATTGAAAGACAAATAAATCCATAGAAAGCGTATCCAGAAAGTAAACATTTCCATGGAACCAAAGCAAGTTAGGTTGTAGTAAAAAATAAGCGAAACATAAAAAGTTGGTAAACTCATTAAAAAATCGAGATAAAATTCTCCATAATAAGAAAGCACAAAAAAAATGTAAAAAGATATTGAAAATTTTAAGGATTAAGGGTTTATGAGCAAATCCAAAAGTAAAAAGATAAGGGATAATAAATCCAAAGGTAGGATAGGAAATGTAGTAGTATCGTCCATTTTTTTCTGCTGAGCCTAATTCACCAATAGGAATATGGAAATTAGAAGAATCGGGGTAAGTATAAATAGGTAAAAAGTGATGGTTCACAACACCTTCTGAATACCAAATATCATAAGTAATCAAAGTATGAGCCATTAACCATTCATAATTTACACTTAAAGGTCTATTTAAGTAGGGTATTCTAACTAATATAGCCAAAATAATAATGCCTAATATACTTACTCTATATTTGAACATGACGCAAAATTAAAAAAGGATTTTTTAGAAAAAGGTTTATTGCATATTGTGCGTTAAAGTCTGACTTTTTGGCTATAATAAAAAAAAATCTTAACTTTGCAACGAAAAAGTATAATGATTACGCCCATAGAAATCAGAAGAGCTACGTTTTCCAAGTCGTTCAGAGGTTATTCTACGGAAGAAGTAGATAATTTTTTGGCTTCGTTAGCATCTGAGTGGGATACTTTAATTCAAGAGAATAATCATTTGAAATTAGAATTAGAAAAAAATAAATCTGCATTAGCTAGTTACCAAGAATTAGAAGTCATGATGCACAAAACATTAAAACAAGCGGAAGAAACTTCTAAATCTACATTAGAAAATGCGAAAAAAGATGCAGAATTAGTGATAAATAATGCAGAGCAAAAAGCACAACAAATCATTCAAAATGCTAACACCAAAGCACAGGAGCTAGAAAAAGAAATCCGAGAATTAAATTTTAGAAAGAAGGATATACTTTCACAATTAAAACTTTTTTTAAATGCTCAATTAGAAAAAATAGAACGTTTTGAAGTTGAAGAGCCTGAACCCGTGGTAACAGTTCAAGAGAAAATTACAAATAAAGAAAAAGAACGGACTGTCTCTTTTTTTGAGCAATTGTATCAAAAAATAGAACCTAATCCTATCATACAAAAAATCGTTATAGATTTATGATACTCTCCGACAAAGAAATATTAACACAAATCAAACAAGGTAAAATTATTATAGACCCTTTTAGAGAGGATTGTCTTGGGAGTAATAGTTATGATGTGCATTTAAGCCAATATCTTGCTATATACAAAAATCCAATTTTAGATGCTAAAAAAGAAAATGAGTTAATAGAACTAATCATAGGAGAAGAAGGTTATATTTTACAACCAGGGGAGTTGTATTTAGGGTCAACGGTAGAGTATACAGAGACTCATGATTTTGTTCCATTTTTGGAGGGGAAAAGTAGCGTAGGTAGATTAGGGATTGATATTCATGCTACGGCAGGCAAAGGAGATGTAGGCTTTTGTAATCACTGGACCCTAGAAATATCTGTTACTAGGCCTGTACGAGTGTATGCAGGTATGCCCATTGGTCAAATTATATATTTTAGGGTCTATGGAGAAGTTATAAACCCCTATCACACCAAAAGCAATGCTAAATATCGTACTAAAAATCCTAAACCTGTTGGTTCTATGATGTTTAAAAATAAATTTTAAAATATATGAAGTTTGAAAAACCCATAAAACTTTCCAAGATAGCGTCCTTATTAAAAGCGACCTTTATTGGAGATCCTAAACATAAAATTGAAGGAATTAATGAGATTCATCGTGTGCAACCTGGTGATCTTACTTTCGTAGATGTGGAAAAATATTATAAAAAAGCAATAGAATCAGCCGCAACTACCATTCTCATCAATAAAGAAGTTACTCCCCCAGAAGGTAAAGCGATTATTATTTCTGATGATCCTTTCAGAGACTTTAATATCATATTAGAAGAGTTTTTTCCGCGTATTACCACAACCTTAATTAAGAAACCCAAACTACATGATACAGTTTATTTAGGTAAAAATGTAACTTTTGGAAGAAATGTTAAGATTGGGCATCATGTGGAAATCGGTTCAAACGTAAGTATAGGGCATAACGTAACTATTGGTGATTATTCGGTTGTATATCCAAATACAACAATTTATAATAACGTAACAATTGGTAAGCATGTTATCATTCAAAGTAATAGCGTAATTGGTTCAGAAGCATTTTATTATAAAAAAAGAGAATGGGGTCGGGAGAAGATGCTTTCGAAAGGAGGGGTAATTTTAGAAGATTTTGTAGAAATTGGCGCTGGTACAACTATTGACAAAGGGGTAACTTCTAATACTATTATAGGGGAACATACCAAAATTGATAATTTAGTTCAGATTGGACATGACACGATCATAGGAAAGAGATGTTTAATAGCGGCTCAGGTGGGGATTGCGGGTTGTGTCAATATTGAGGATGATGTAATATTATGGGGGCAGAGTGGTGTCCCCTCTGATGTAACTATTGGAAAAGGAGCTATTTTAATGGCAAAATCCGGGGCTATGTCCTCATTAGAAGCGGGAAAAGTCTATTTAGGATTTGTTGCTAAAGAAAGAATGCAATTTTTAAGGGAACTCGCTACTATTCAACAACTACCCAAAATCATTCAACAACTAAATGAAAAAAAATAAATTTTTTTTGAAGGAATATTGTTTTGTTTATAATTTTGTGCTTTACGTTTAAAAATTCAATACAATATGAAGTACATTCCCAAATTTTTTAATCATAACAAGTGGCTGGTCATTGCTTTAATCATTGCATTTATCAGTCCAAATTTATTGATAGCCGAAGATGTCATAGGCTCTGAAACCCTAAAAAGAATCAGCCAAGGCGCAGGTATCCAAGATAATACAAAAGAGGAAATTGAATCCATGATTTCCTGGTTAAAACTTTTATTAGCAATAGTCTCTGTATTGACTTTCACCGTCATTGCTTTGGTTTCAAAAGTAACGAATTTTCAGATATTCCCAAGATGGAAATCCAATCCTATCAATGGTTCATTGATGCCTATTTTTGGATTACTATTCTTCGGTGGAATTTTTTATGAATTTTTCTTACATAAAAACGATTACTTAAATTACTCTGCTTCTGAACACGCTGATAGTATAGAATCCATATTTATGGTTACTGCCTTAATGACGGGAATTGTATTTATTATTACACAGATACTACTGTTTACTTTTTCTTATAAATACAGGGGTGAATCCGGAGATAATATACCATTTTGGAGAAAGAAAATAGCATTGCACTATGCCGACAATGATAAGTTAGAAAAAATATGGACCATAATTCCTGCTATAGGAATGGCAACGCTTGTAGCATGGGGGGCTATTGTATGGACTAATGTTCACCAAGATCCTACCAAAGAAGCAATTAACATAGAAGTTGTTGCGGAGCAATTTCAATGGACAGTACGCCATTCGGGCAAAGATAACATATTAGCAGGAGCTGATTACCGTAAAATTGGAGGTGGGAATAGTTTAGGGGTTAATTTTAAAGAAGCCGCCGCAAAAGATGATATCGTTTTAGCAGAAAAAGAAATTCATATTCCCGTCGGCACGCCCATTAACTTTCAAATTCGTTCTAAAGATGTACTTCATGGGTTCTACACTCCTCAATTAAAAGCACATATCTATGCTGTACCCGGTATGCCTACTCATTTTTTAGTTACTCCTAATAAAACTACCGAAGAAATGAGAAAACAACTTAATAAACCTGACTTTAATTATGAGGTAGCTTGTTCTCAATTATGCGGTTCCGCCCATTATAATATGAGACTCATTATTGTTGTTCATACCCAAGAAGAATATAAAGAATGGTTAGAAAAGCAAAAACCTACCTTCACGGAAGAAAAAATCATTCAGTTAGAAGAAGAATTAAAAGAAAGAGAAAAAGCATTAAAGAATAGTTAATAAACCCTTAAAAATAAATACATATGTCAGAAACTGTTTTAAATACACCTCAAAGCGCAGAAGTACATACACATCATTCACATGGGCATGCGCATCATCATGATGGTCATCATCATGAACAAAGTTTTATTACTAAATATATTTTTTCCACAGACCATAAAATGATTGCCCGTCAATTTTTAATTACGGGAATTATTATGGGATTTATAGGCGGATTTTTATCGGTCATTTTCCGCTTACAATTAGCTTGGCCTAATACTCCTATGCCTTGGTTAGAGCTATTTATTGGAAAGTGGGCAAAAGGTGGTACTATGGACCCTAACTTCTATATGGCGGCAGTTACCATTCATGGGACCCTGATGGTATTCTTTGTCTTAACGGCTGGTTTAAGTGGAACTTTCTCTAATCTGCTTATTCCATTGCAAATTGGTGCAAGAGATATGGCGGCACCAGTTGTAAATATGCTTTCCTATTGGTTCTTCTTCTTATCCTGTGTAATTATGTTT
The DNA here is from genome assembly GCA_938005475.1 of uncultured Bacteroidia bacterium. Taxonomy (GTDB): domain Bacteria; phylum Bacteroidota; class Bacteroidia; order J057; family CALLMJ01; genus CALLMJ01. The sequence goes on from CALLNY010000021.1 coordinate 21,508, forward strand.
GCTTCTCTTTTTGTAGAAACAGGACCTGCCGCTCCTGGTTGGACTATCTACCCTCCTTTAAGTGCTTTACCAAAAGCTATGCCTGGTTCAGGGCTCGGTATGACTTTGTGGCTTATCAGTATGGTCTTATTTGTTGCTAGTTCATTAATGGGGAGCTTAAATTATGTTGCTACTGTTATAAATATGCGAACCAAAGGTATGACCATGACCCGTATGCCTCTGACAGTATGGGCTTTTTTCATAACCGCTATTCTCGGCATTTTATCCTTCCCTGTTTTAGTTTCTGCGGTAGTTTTGTTAATCTTTGATAGAAGTTTTGGAACGAGTTTTTACTTATCCGAAATATATCTTGCAGGGGAAGCTCTTCCTAATGCTGGTGGTAGCCCAATTTTATTTCAGCATTTGTTCTGGTTTTTAGGTCATCCTGAAGTTTATATCGTAATTATGCCTGCTTTTGGTATTACTTCAGAAGTTATTTCTACTAATGCAAGAAAGCCCATCTTCGGATATAGAGCTATGATAGGTTCTTTGATTGGTATTACTTTCTTATCCTTGATTGTATGGGGACACCACATGTTTATGACTGGCATGAATCCTTTTTTAGGTACCGCTTTTATGATGGCAACTCTTGTAATTGCGGTTCCCTCTGCGGTGAAAGTATTTAATTATTTAGCTACTATATGGCGTGGAAACCTTCAATATACCCCTGCTATGCTGTTTGCTATCGGTTTAGTTTCGCTTTTTATAACAGGGGGGCTGACAGGTTTATTTTTAGGAAATGCCGCATTAGATATTGAATTGCATAATACTTATTTTGTTGTGGCACACTTCCATGTAGTAATGGGATCAGCCGCAATTTTTGGTATGTATTGTGGGGTTTATCATTGGTTCCCCAGAATGTTCGGTAGAATGATGAATAAACAGCTAGGATATATTCACTTCTGGTTAAGTTTTATTAGTGTTTACGGTGTATTTATTCCTATGCACTTTTTAGGTTTAGCAGGTGTTCCTAGAAGATATTACGCATTCACACAATTTGATTTTACAAACCAATGGTTAGATATTAATGTCTTTATCACTGTATTTGCCATTATTGGTTTCTTAGCTCAATTCATTTTCTTGTATAATTTTGTTACATCTATCTTTTTAGGGAAAAAAGCACCTCAAAATCCTTGGAAATCCAATTCATTAGAGTGGACAGCTCCTGTTGAACATATTCATGGTAACTGGCCTGGTGAAATTCCTACTGTTCATAGATGGCCCTATGATTACTCCAAAGAAGAAGCCGAAGTAGATTATATTCCGCAACATATTTCCGATGAAGATCTTAAAGCGGGAAGAAAGTACTGGGAAGAAGAAACTCCCGGCGAGGAAGAAATATTACATGTAGAAAAATCTAAACATGTTGTTCAACATAGTTAGTATAGCATGACTTATCATAATGCTTTGAAGCGATTCCTTTTTTGGGGGGTCGCTTCAATTGTTATAATCTATTTAGTAATTTTAGCGGGATCTATTGTAAGAGGAACAGGAGCAGGCATGGGTTGCCCAGATTGGCCTAAATGCTTTGGTCTATGGATACCTCCTACTCATATTGATCAACTCCCCCAAAATTATCAAATGCTATTCAGCGATAATGGTAAAGTTTACGTAGAACCTTTCAATCCAGTAAAAACCTGGACAGAATACCTCAATCGTTTAATTGGTGCTTTAAGTGGTATATTTATGTTTATAATGTTCTTACAAGCATTTCAAATTCGCAAAATATATCCTCAATCTTTTTATTTTACTACTGCCGCATTTTTCTTACTTTTATTTCAAGGTTGGCTAGGTGCACAAGTAGTCTATACCAATTTAACTCCTCATATGATTACTTATCACATGGCACTTGCTATGATTATTGTAGGGCTTTTAATCTTTGCATTAGTTTCCACACAACAAAATGTACCTCATAAATCACATAATAGGCTTTTTTTGTTAATGTTGATAGTCTTGTTTATACAAATGATTTTGGGAGTGTTAGTACGAGAGCAGATTGATACGGCTATGAAAAAATGGCTATATGAAAAACGTGAATTATGGCTTTCAACAGTAGATAATACTTTTTTAATTCATAGAAGTTTTTCTTGGGCAGTAATGTTGCTTTCATTATATTTTTTGTATAGAGTACGTAAAACGAATTTGTATTGGCAAGGCTGGGTTCAGATGATAGGGGTTTGCCTTTTATTCAGTACTGGAATCTTATTTCAGTATTTTGATTTTCCTGCATTAGCCCAACCTATTCATTTACTTACCACTACGGTTATAATTGGAAATTTATTTTATGGCTTTGCAAGAACTTTGTAACGTAAAAAAATTTCTTATATTTGCAAAAAATTTCTTGATAGATAGAAGATTTAATATTATGTAGCCTTAATAATGAAAAAGAATTATATTCTTGATAGCTTCAATATAGTTAATACAGATTTAGGGGAGATTTATTGTTTTCAGTTTGGTAAAAATGTTGATAAAAAAACAATATCTTCGTTTGGAGAAGAATGGACTAAATTTGATAAATTTAATGATGAAGAATTAAATAAAATTGCCGCAGAATATTTTGATATATGCGAGGATATACTTCCCAATCATAATATTTATGCTTTGGATGTCGGTTGTGGCACTGGTAGATGGACAAAATATATAAGTGATAAAGTAGGATTTGTTGAAGCAATAGACCCTAGTGATGCCATTTTTGTAGCACAAAGAAATTTGAAAGACAAAAAAAATACTCGTGTTACAAAAGCTGATGTTTCCAATCTACCATTTGAAAATGGAACGTTTGATTTAGTTTTTAGCTTAGGCGTGTTACATCATTTACCGGATACACAAGAAGCAATTAATTCTTGTGTAAAAATGTTAAAAAAAGATGGCTATTTTCTAGTTTATCTTTATTATAACTTGGATAATAGAGGTTTTTTATATAGGCTATTATTTAATGTTTCTAATCTATTTAGAAATATTATTTCGCGTTTACCGAATGGTATAAAAAAAATACTTTGCGATGTAATCGCTTTGTTTATATACATGCCTTTTGTAACATTATCAAGATTATTAGAATGGATGAATTTATCTCATTTGGCAAATAGAGTTCCTTTGTCCTATTACCGCAACAAGTCACTTTGGATTATTAGAAATGATGCTTTAGATAGATTTGGAACTCCTTTAGAAAAACGATTTTCAAGAAAGGAAATTCAAGAAATGCTAGAAAAGGCAGGACTGGTAGAAATAATTTTTTCAGAAAAAGCTCCATATTGGCATGCAAGAGGGAAAAAAGCCTAAAGTTCTTTTTTTAATACCATACTCTTTGGGCATAGCTCCTGGGCAACGGTTTAGGTTTGAACAATACGTGGATTTTTTATCCTCTCATTATGATATAAGTTATTCTTGTTTCATAAATCAAAATACTTATTCTATTTTGTATTCTAAAAATACGATTAAAAACCTATCTCTAAAAATAGTTGGATTAACAATTTCTTCAATTAGATTACTCTTGAGAATCCCTACCTTCAAAAAATTTGATGTTATTTTTATTTATAGAGAGGTATCTCTTATTGGACCTCCTTTTGTTGAGTGGATATTGTTTAAATTATTCAAAAAAAAAATTATTTACGATTTTGATGATGCTATCTGGCTACCTAATGTTTCAAATGCTAATAAGTATTTTGGTTGGCTGAAATTTCCCAATAAAACATCTAAAATTATTTCTTATTCTAAACTTGTAACTGTTGGTAATAATTATTTAGCTGAGTATGCTAAAAAATTTAATCCTAATGTAGTAATTATCCCTACTACAATTGACGTAAACTATCATTGCAGAAAAGAGAGAAAAATAAATAGCAATAAAATTATCATAGGATGGACCGGAAGCGTTACTACTAATAAACACTTAGCCACACTTTTATCCGTCATCAAAAAAATCAAATTTAAATATAAAGATTATGTCGATTTTATTATGATTTCTAACCTTCCCATAGAAAATACTGAATCTTTGATTCGCTTTATTCCATGGAATAAAAATACAGAAATAGAAGATTTAGAACAATTTGATATTGGCATTATGCCTTTGACTGACGATGAGTGGTCAAAAGGAAAATGTGGTTTTAAAGGATTACAATATATGGCTTTAGAAATACCCACTATCATGTCACCAGTAGGCGTCAATACTGAAATTATTCAAGATGGTGTAAATGGTTTTTTAGCTTCTACTGAAGATGAATGGTTTGAAAAAATTAGTCTATTGATTGATAATGAAGACTTAAGAATGCAAATTGGCAAAAATGGTCGTAAAACAATAGAACAAAAATACTCTAAACAGGTTTGGCAAGATAAATATCTTGAGTATTTTGAACAAGTTCTTAATTCAATATTATAATTTCAATTCTTGTAATCCTTTGTCTGTTAAAATGCCCTCGTAAATAATTTTTACGGCGTACTGAAAGCATTCGCTTGGCGTGCGATTTAGACTGTTATAAACCTCTGGATTTAATAGGGTGAGAATGGCAGAAGAATAAACCGTTGTAATAATATCCGTGGGAATTTCTGTTTTTATGTAGCCTTGTTGTTTACCTATTTCCATTAAAAGTGTAAATTTTACTGCTATATGCTCTTTCTGAATATCCATAATTTTTTTCCATATTTCGGGAACGGATTTTTGTATATCTAAAAGAGCAACGGGACGCATCTGATGATGTTCATTAGAAACACATTTTATAATAGCATGCACTTTGTCAATGAAACTAATATCCTGAGATTCAATAATTTGATTTATAAAGTTGTTAATAGTACAAATTTTTTCGTCTGCAATAGCATTAAAAAGTTCGTATTTGGATGGAAAAAATTGATATAGTGTTTTTTTACTCATGCCAAGTGCATCCGCAATTTCATCCATAGTTACTTTTTTATAACCATAATCTAAAAAATGTTTCGTTGCAACATCAATAATCCTTTTACGTGTTAAATCTTCTTTATGTTCTTCCATAATAAATGCAAGCTAGTAAATTTTTTTAGGATACTCCAAAAGGAGTACCCCAAAATTAGAGAATATAACTAAAACTAATTCAATACAATAGGTTGAGTTTCTTGGCGAGATTTACCGTTTTGAGAGTGTAATAATTTTTGTTGTGCTTCATATTCACGTAGCTCTAAAGTGAATTCATCTTCTTCGTCTAATTTACGTACGGTAACAACAGGTAAGCCAAGTAATTTCTGTATTTTTTCAACGGTGCGAGTAACTACAATATAAACACAAGGAACAACGATGAGGGTCAGGAACATAGAAGAGGAAAGCCCGCCAATAAGTGCCCATGCTAAACCTGCTTTCCATTCAGAACCTGCTCCTGCGGCAATAGCAATAGGTAATAACCCTATTACCATAGATAATGTAGTCATTAAGATAGGTCTTAAACGTTGTTTGCCTGCTTCCATGACCGCTTCATATAAGGATAAGCCTCTGCTTCTTGCTTCATTGGTGAAATCTACTAAAAGGATAGCATTTTTAGCAACAAGCCCCATGAGCATAATAATCCCCAAAATTGAAAATACATTTAAATTGTTCATGGTCATTGCTAACGCAAGTAAAGCACCGATGATTGCCAAAGGAATGGAAAATAAAACCACAAAAGGATAAATATACGAATCGTAAAGAGCTACCATAATTAAGTAAGTAAATAAAAAGGCTACGACAAAAGCGGTGCTCAAACTCGAATTAGCATCTGATTGGTTTTTTAGGTCTCCTTCGTATAGAACTTTGATATTAGAAGGGATTCTTCCATCGGCGTAATACTTATCAATTTCTTTTTTGATATCTGCACCAACGGAACCGCTAGGTCTTCCATTAACTTGCGATAGTACTACTAATGCAGGGCTACGGTCTTTTCTTTCTAATTTAGAAGGTCCGATAGCTTCTTGAATTTCCGCAAATTGTTTTAGGTAGATAGTTTTTCCCATTTTATTGACGAAAACTAAATCTTGGAGTTGTTGGGTTTGTGTTCTATCAGCTTCATCTAAAACGATACGAATATCATATTCATCAGTACCTACTCTGAATTTTGCTTGGTCATCTCCCGTTAAAGCAGTTCGGAGGGTCATACCTACTTCTGCGATATTGAGACCAAAGCTAGTCATCTTCTCGCGGTCAATATTTACTTGAAGTTCAGGTTTCCCCATTTCTGCGGAGAAACGAACATCTGCTGTTCCAGGCACTTTTGAAGTAATATTAGCAATCAAGCTTGCCGCTTCATATACTTGTTCATAGTTATCTCCTTTTACAACTAATTGAATAGGGGTTTGATTAGCACCCCCAAAAATGCCAATAGGGCTCACTCTTGCCTTTACACCTGGTATAGCGGTCGCTAATTCCCGAACTTTCTCCATCATCTCGCTAGTAGTTTCTTTGCGTTCTTCGCGTGGTACCAACTTGATACTTATTTCAGAAATATTATTAGAAGATTGTGTTACAAAACCATCCGTAGAAGCACCTACGGTCGCTTGGACTTTTTCAATTTGTGGAAACTTCATGAGTTCTTTTTCTAACTTTTGAGACATTAAATTGGTATCTTCTAATTTGGCACTGGTAGGCAGTTCGAGGGTCACGGAAAATTCGCCTCTATCAGCAGGTGTCATAAATTCTCCTCCTATGAAGCCTAAACCAATTAAAGCAAATGAACCCAAAAATAATATTGCCGCTAATGAAAGTACTACTAATTTATGGTTGATAGACCATCTTAAAAGGGATAGATAATCATTCGTTAAATAATTGTAAGCTTTTTCAAACCAATAACCTATGAAACCGAGTGGGGTTTTGGGATTGATATGTTCTAGTTTAGAGAAACGGGATGCCATAACTGGAGTAACGGTAAATGAAACAAATAACGACGCCAATGTAGAAACTACCACCACTACTGAAAATTCACGCATAATATTACCGATAATGCCTGACGTTAACCCTAATGGTAAGAATACTACAACATCCACAAGTGTAATAGACATTGCAGTGAATCCGATTTCATTTCTTCCGACAAGAGCGGCAATTTTAGGTTTCTTCCCCATTTCCAAATGACGGTATATATTTTCGAGTACCACAATGGAGTCGTCAACAAGGATACCAATTACCAAGGATAAACCGAGTAAAGTCATTAGGTTTAGGGAGTATCCTAATAGATACATAGCAATGAAAGTGCAAACTAACGAGGCAGGAATAGCCACCATTACAATAAAGGAATTCACTAACGAGTGAAGAAATAAAAGCATGACCGCCGCAACCAATAGCACAGCAAGCATTAAATCATGTTTTACAGCATCAGCCGCTTCCATCGTATATTCCGACCCATCTAATGCAATGCTGAACTTCAATCCGATATTAGAGTAATCCTTTTCTAATTTTTCTAATTCTCGACGAACTAATCGTGAAACGTTCACCGCATTAGCGTCTGTTTGTTTTTGAACTAATATCCCAACAGAAGTTTTTCCATTGATACGGTTAATTTGTTTACTTTCTTTGATACCATCTTCAATTTCTGCAATATCACTCAACAGAATATCACCCCCCGAACGAGATTTCCCAACGATTAAATTTTTTATTTGATTTATACTACTGAATTTTCCTGCAAGCCTTACCACATATTGACCGTCTTTATCTTTGATGTTACCAGTGGGAAAGTCCATATTAGAAGCCTGTATTGCTTGATTAACCTGCAATAAGGAAAGATTATATGCTTTTAATTTATCCGTAGAGACGTTAATTTTGATTTCGCGTTCTTCAGCACCAATCACAATCACTTGCCCTACCCCTGCAACCTGTGAAATGCGTGGTAAAATTTGATTTTTTAGTTGGTCTGCGAATTGAGGTCCTGGGAGGTTTGAGGTTACGCCCATTCGCAGAATAGGTAATTCATCAAAAGCAAATTTAGATACCGTAGGAGCTTTACAATCAGCAGGTAAATTAGGGATTAAAGCGTTCAACCTCCTTTGCGCTTCCTGTAAAGATTTATCTATATCAGCAGACTGCGAAAATTCTACTACCACAAACGAAATCCCTTCCGCAGAATTAGTTCTTATGGAGTTAATTTTTTCAAGTGTAGAAATAACGTCTTCTATTTTTTTGGAAACTGTATTTTCAACTTCGGAAGGCGAAGCACCAGGATAAACCGTAGCAATGGTCAGAACTGGAGGGGTAATTTTAGGTAGTAACTCATAATTTAATGTTTTATAAGATTCATAACCAAGAAAAGCCAGTACGCTGAATATGACTACTACTAGGGATGGTCTCTTAATAACTAATTCCGTTAAACTCATGACTTATTTATTTTGAAGTACTTCAATTTCTGCGTTTTCTGATAGATTATTTTGCCCGCTTACAATGACTAAATCTTGCTCATTTAATCCTGAGACTACTTCAATCCAAGTATCTTTTTCTACACCCAGCACAACCTCTTTTTTAATAGCTTTATTTCCTTGTGCTACGTAAACGGTAGGAGTTTTTAGGCTACCATCAATGGCACGGCGAGGTATTAACATAGCGTTTCTTTCAGATGTCAATTTAAAATCTACCGTAGCGAACATACCTGATTTGATAGTCCCTTGGGGATTAGGCACTAAAACTTCTACGATAAAGGTATGAGCTTCATCGGCTTTATCGCTTATAGTATAGATTTTACCGTTAAATTTTTGTTTTCCAATAGCTTCAAAGGTTACTTCAACAGGCTGATTAATTTTTAATTTGTAGATATCTTTTTCGGGGACATTTACACGCACTTTTATTTGAGACAAATCAGCGACGGTTATCACGGGCGTTGCTGGACCTACCATCATTCCAGTTTCTATCATTTTCATAACAATCGTGCCAGATACAGGGGATTTAATTTTACTGTCTTCTACTTGCCTTTTAGCGATAATGAATTGTGCTTCTGCAAGTTTAACTTGTAATCGTGCACCTTCTACTTGATATTCTGTTGCGGCTTTTTCTTGGAGTAATGCTTCAAAGCGCTCTAAATCTTTTTGCGCTTTTTCTAAATTAGCCTGAGCCGTTTTGAATTGTGCCACTTTTAACTCTTCATCTACTACGGCTATCACTTGCCCTGCGGTAACTTTTTGTCCTAACTCTACGTTCATGGATAGTACTCTACCTTGTGTTTCAGACATAACCGTTACTTCTTTGAAAGAAGCAGTAATGCCTGTCATTACTAAGTTATCTTTAATTAACTCCCTTTGAATGGTTGATACGTTCACGGGAATTGTTAATTGTTTGGGAGGTTTTTGGCGTGTTTCTATTTTTTCTTTGTTGCCTTTTAGAACCACCACAATGAATGCGATGAAAGCCGCAAGTAGTAAAAGATATACTAAACGTTTTAACATATACTTTCAATAAACTTTTTTAGTTTTTTCAGTTTCCAAAATTACAATGAATAACAAAGCACCGCAAATTTTTGTTCAACCAAATTTGAAAATTATTTTAAATAATTGTTTATCAGGAATATAAAGTGTTATAAATTTATTTCTAATCCATCATAAGCTAACGAAACATGATGGGGCAATATCGCTTCAACTTCATCATGTAAACCTAAGTTATGACTAATATGTGTAAAGTAGGTTTTTTGGGGTTTAATTAGATCCACTATATGCAGAGCTTCCTCCACATTGAAATGAGAATAATGTTTTTCAAAACGTAGAGCATTGATAATCAATAAATCTAATCCATGTAGTAGTTTTAAAGAACTTTCAGGGATAAAACTTGCATCAGTGATATAAGCAAAATTTGCTATTCTGTATCCCATAACCGGTAACTTAAAATGTAAAACGGGAATAGGAATAATTTCAATATCTTCAAAAATGAAAGGATTTTCGTTAATAATGTGAAGGTTCATTTGGGGGATACCGGGATAGTCTGTGCCATCAAATACATAAGGGAATTCAATTTTTACTTGTTGGCAAGTACGTTCATCAGCAAAGATATCCATTGGTTTTTTTTGTTTAAAATTGAAAGCTCTGATATCATCTAAACCTGCAATATGGTCTTTATGGAGATGAGTAAGCAAAATGGCATCTAATTTTTTTACGTGGTTTACAAGCATTTGTTGCCGAAAATCGGGACCTGCATCAATTGCAATGGTTTTCCCTTTATACTCAAGCAAACCTGCTGTCCTTAAACGTTTATCTTTAGGGTTGGTTGAAGTACAAACTTTGCATTCGCATGCAATAACGGGGACACCTTGTGAGGTACCACTACCTAATATCTTAACTTTCAAAATTTTAATTTTTGTTGCCTTAATTGATGAAATAACTTTTGTTCTTCTGCAGTTAGCACCTCCGTAGAAATCGGCAGGGCTTCCAACGCCTCTACCAAAGTATTGATTTTGCCTTCCAAAGGAAAAAACTTATTTACTACAACAATATATTCTTTTTCAAGTAAGCAGTATCCTCCCTTGAAATTGCCTTTTTCGTAACGAACTTTAAACCCTGATTTCCCTAAAATATTTTCTAATTTTTCTAATAAACTGGGTGTAGGTTTCATAACCATTTCATCATTTTTTTATGAGGACCAATGAAAGGAACTTCAAAAATATCAGAAATAAACTCATATCCCATTTTTTCGTAGAAAGGGAATGCTTTTTTGCGCGCGTTACACCATATGTAGTTTACTTTTCTTTTCTTCAATTCTGCTTCACCAAACATTAAAATTTGTTTACCGATGCCTTTCTTTTGATTAAAATTTTTTACAGCCATTCCTCTTAATTGATATCCCCTACCGGAGTATTCTTTTAAGTTAACTGGATGAAAAGATGCAATACCTATAACTTGGTCATTTTCAAGGAAGGCTACATGAAAAGTATCTGGCAGAGCGTCTTCTTTATGGTGGGCAGTGGGCTCTAATTTACCGTTTCTTAGTACCTCTATTCGTACAGGTAAAACTTCTTCTAATGTAGCAAAACGTATCATGATAAATGAATCAAGTGTTGGTTATTTTTGACTAACTCAACTAGTTGTTTTTCTGCATCATCAATAGTTAAATCATGGGTTTTAGCGCCAGCCGCATTATGATGACCTCCCCCACCGAAATGCTTCGCAAAATAAATCGCCGGAACTTCCCCCAATGAACGAAAGCTAAATTTGGTATATCCATCCTCTTCCGTCAGATAGCAAGCTAAATCAATACCTCTTATACTTAAAGCATAATTCACAATTCCTTCGGAATCACCCTCTTTTAGATGATATTTTTGCTTGTCAGAGAAAGTTTGTTTGAAATAAGCAAATCTCAAATCTTTATGTACCACTAGACGCTCTTTAAGCATGTGCCCCAAAAAACGTAGACGTTCTTCTGAATTATTATTAAATAAACTATTATGAATTTTAAGGGGCTGAATATCTTTTTGAAGCAGTTTACCAGCAATTTCATGTACTCTTTCCGATAATGCATAACGAAAACAGCCCGTATCCGTTACAATTCCCGTATATAAACATTTTGCACATTCAATGTTAATAAAGTTCAACCAATCCAACGTTTCAATTAAACGATAAACCATCTCACAAGTAGAAGACGCTTTATTATCATGAAAAATCATATCCGCAAAAGGCTCGGGGGTTTCGTGATGGTCTACCATTAAAATAGGTATACTACTTTCCATAATTTTTTCAGATAATCCTTCCGCACGATTGATTGCATTAAAATCTAAACAAGCTATGAGCCTTGTGTTCCAAAATAAGTTCTCTAATTGTGAGGTATCTAATTGATTAGCAATATAAACCTTTTCTATATCAGGTAACCAGTCCAGATAATAAGGATACTCGTCAGGAGATAAAATAAAAGGTTGATGCCCAAGGGCTTTTAAAAAATGATAAAAACCTAAGGTAGACCCTATGGCATCTCCATCAGGACTTACATGGGGAATAATCATAATCTTTTGTTTATTTTTTTTTAAATATATTTTTAGTCTGTTAATATTAATAACGGTAAACATAAAAAAATTAAATAAAACGTTCTTTTTCAGCAGGTGTGAGAATTCTACATATTTCCTTTTTATTAAACCAGCGATAACGATTTGCCGCAAATTTAGTATAAAAATAATCACGTATGAATTTAGGTACAATAAAAAAAATAGTAAGCAAGTTCCAGGGGAAACCCATGATTTGAGAGGTTTTTAATACTGCATTACTTTTCGTATAGGCTTTCTTTTGATAAATCAGTACAACAGTTGATAGTTCTTCAGTATTAAGCCCATAGCTATGCAATAATGCTTTTCCTTTCTCTGATTGTAAAGAACAAAATAAAATAGAATGACTTCGGTCATTCTTTAAAAGAAAGTTTACACTCGCACTACAAAAATTACATACTCCATCAAAAATTAAAATCGGCTTTTCCATAAACAATTTAACGAAAAACTGATAAAAAAGTTTAGTTCGCTAAAATAAAAAAAGTTTGGTCTTAAATTTGAAGTTATCTTTGCGGTTAAGTTATTGAATAATTATGTTTCGGCTAACTCTGTTTTTAATTTTAATTTTTATTAATTTTTCTATCTATTCACAAATAACACAAAAGGAAGTTATCGATAAACTGATAGCGGCTTCTGAACAAATAAAAACGTTGAAGTACACCCTCAAAAAATGGGAACGTATTGAAGGAAAAATGGAATTCGGTCATTTAATGTGTAAGTTACAACGTAATCCCCTTAAAATTTATATTTATAATTACGCTCCTGATGTTGGAGCAGAAGTTTTATATTTTGGGGGCAATAAAACTGCATTAGTGAATCCTAATAAATTTCCATATATTAATCTTAATCTAGATATTGATGGTTCACTACTACGTAATAAACAACATCATAATGTTACATCTTCAGGTTTTGATTATATGGCAGAGTTATTAAAAAATGCAAAAAAAAAGTTTGCTAATGATATAGATAAAAGTCTAAAATTAGAAGGAACAATTAAATGGAATAATAAAGATTGTTATAAGGTTGTTATGGAAAACCCACGTTATGCAATACAATCTTACACCATGCAACCTAACGAAACAGTTCTACAAGTAGCACAAAAATTGTATGTATCAGAATATAAAATCGTAGAGCTTAACAAAGGTATCGTCTCCGACCCACTAAGTAAAGCACCAGGTAAAACTATCAAAGTACCTTCAGATTATGGAAAACGTATTGTTTTGTATATTGATAAACAGAGTTTTTTGCCTGTCGTTCAGTTTGTTTATGATGAAATTGGATTATTTGAGCAGTACGAGTATTACGATTTAGAAATCAATCCAAAATTCCCTGAAAAAGAATTTACAAAAGAATTTGAAGGTTACAAATTTAAATGATATAAGAAATAGAAAATTATGATTTTGCAGGGAAATTTAGTTTTTTTAGCTAACAAAAAAATATTGCTATATCTTGTAAGTAATTTATTTAAAGGCAATCATTTTTATTGAAGTCAGGATTTGTTCTATTTATTTATTATGGTTTCCTAACAATCTTTAAAGTTAATAACTAAAACAACCACTGTACTATTTTGATGGTTAGTGCTAAAAATAGGCATAAGGGTAACAACTTTAATGATAAACCATCTAATGCATTAGGAGTTTTAATTCTTGGTCGTACCATAATAATTTTATTTGCAAATATAAAACACTTAAACGTATCAAAGTTTCATTAACTACTCAAATTACGGTTTAATAGGTATCAATTTAGGTAAAAACACGGATGGGTCATTTTATTAATTTAAAAACAAGCGGCAACAAAAAATTTTCTATTCCTCTGGCTAACATGACTTTTCCAATTTCACCTTGCATGAGTACGAGAATGGGTTTACCAGTTAATTGTTCATATTCTAACATGACTTGCCTACATGCTCCACAAGGGAAGATAGGTTGATTTAAAATAAAGGAAGGGGTTCTGGCTCGTATAGCAATAGCCTCGATTATGCTACCTTTTCCTACTGCTCCAACGTGAAATAATGCATTTCTTTCTGCACAAATACCAGAGGGATAAGCGGCATTCTCTTGGTTGTTCCCTACGATAATACTGCCGTCATTAAGCCTTACAGCCGCTCCTACAAAAAAATTAGAATAGGGGGCATAAGCATTTTGGGTGGCATCCAAAGCTTTCGCAAGTAATTCTTGATTTTCAAAAGATAGCTCGTCTGGCTCATATAACTCATAGCTTAAATTGAGTTCAATTTTATGCATAGCAAGTTAGTTTTAATTTTTCTGTTGAAATTATAAAATATATTGGGCTAAATCACGTTTTTTAACAATACTTCCGACTTTGTCTTGTACCATTTGTTGAGTTATAGTAATTTGGGAATCAGTTCTTAAATCGGGAACCTCAAATAATAAGTCTTCTAATAAATTACTTAGAATGGTATGTAATCTTCTTGCACCGATATTTTCTAATTCTTGATTAACTTCATAAGCGATTTCTGCGATGGCTTCAATAGCTTCAGGTTCAAATTGAAGTGTTAATCCTTCGGTGGCTAGAAGTGCTTGATATTGCTTCGTTAAAGCGTTTTGGGGTTCTGTAAGGATACGCACAAAGTCTTCCTTGGTTAGAGATTTTAGTTCTACACGTATAGGGAAACGCCCTTGGAACTCTGGAATTAAATCAGATGGTTTAGATAAATGAAAAGCTCCAGCCGCAATAAATAAAATGTGGTCTGTTTTTATTGAACCGTATTTAGTATTAACGACACTTCCTTCTACGATAGGTAATAAATCTCGCTGCACGCCTTCCCTAGATACATCAGGCCCTCCGCTAGATTTATTAGAACTAGCTACCTTATCTATTTCGTCAATAAAGATAATACCTGAATTTTGGACTTTTTCTAAGGCTTCTTTAATAACTAGTTCCATATCAATTAATTTTTGGGCTTCTTCTTCTGAAAAAATTTCGCGAGCCTCCGCTATTGTTACTGTTTTTTTCTTTTTCTTTTTGGGTATCATACTGGATAGAATATCTTGTAAACCATCAGGGGCATCCATTCCCATAGGTCCTACAACCTGAACATGCGTGGTAGATACCATCACTTCAATTTCTATTTTTCTATCTTCAATTTCTTTATTTTTAATTTTTTGACGGAATTTATCACGTGTTTTTTCATTGAGTTCTGCATCTTCTTTTTCTTGAGAAGACAAATTAAAACCGAAATGGTCTGAAGAGATAGGAGGGATTAAGATATCAAGAATCCGTTCTTCAGCGTTTTGTATTGCTTTAATACGATTTTCTGCTTTTTTGGATTCTTTGACCATGTTTATCCCTTGTTCTACTAAATCTCTTACCATCGACTCCACATCTCTGCCAACATAACCTACCTCTGTGAATTTAGAGGCTTCTACTTTTACAAAAGGTGCGTCTGCCAATTTTGCTAGTCTACGAGCAATTTCCGTCTTCCCTACACCTGTAGGACCTATCATCAAAATGTTATTAGGGATAATATCTTGGCGTAAATCCGAAGGAGTTTGCATTCTACGCCAACGATTCCTTAAAGCAATAGCAACCGCTTTCTTGGCTTCCTGTTGTCCAACTATATATTTATCTAATTCCGCTACTATTTTTACGGGTGTTAATGTTGATTTCATTGTATTTTAATATTTTTGTTTGTTTTTAACTTCTTGATACATGGATAAATATGTATTATATCTTGTGCTTGCTATTTGTTTTTTTTCTACTGCTTTCAAAACTTCACAACCTGGCTCATGTATATGTGTGCAGTTCGCAAATTTACAAAATTTTGAATATTGTAACATTTCAGGGAAGTATTGGCAAATTTCATGGGGTTCAAAATCTACTAGATGAAACTCTCTCACGCCCGGTGCATCTATAATAAACCCACCAAAACTTAACGGAAACATTTCTACGTGCGTTGTAGTATGGCGCCCCTTCAAGGTCTGTTTAGAAATTTCTCCCGTTTTTAAATTTAATGAGGGTTCCACTTTATTGATTATACTTGACTTACCAACTCCCGATACGCCCCCTACAAAGGTAATCTGATCTTTTAATTTTTGTTTTATTTTTTCTATGAAATTCTCCTCATAAATATTCCCAACTATTACTTCATAACCTGCTTGGGTATAAATTTTTATGTAATCCTGTAATTGTATTTTTTGTTTTTCCTTTTTCAGGAGGTCTGTCTTGTTAAAAATTAAAAAAGCAGGAATATGATATGCAGCCACTGAAACTAAAAAGCGGTCTATTGTATTAAGTGGTGTAAATGGGTATTCTAAGGATGCAATAAAAACCGCTTGGGTGATGTTGCTACCTAAAATTTGTACCTTAAAATCGCTGTGGGTAGATTTACGGATAATATAGTTTTGTCTTGGAAGAATTTCATCTATTACATAAATATCATTATCCTGAATCAAAGTAACCCAGTCTCCTACTGAAACAGGATTAGTTGCTTCTGATGCTTCTATGCGTAACCTTCCTCTTAAAGTAGCTTCAACAATTTGATGGTTCTCTAAACGAACTTTATAGAATAAACCTGTGGATTTTTGTACTAATCCTTTGATTTTCATTAAATTGATTACATATTCATACCACCATCTACTTGAATTACTTGCCCTGTAATATAACTTGCTTTATCACTGGCTAAAAAAACACATATATTAGCAATATCATCTACTTGACCAGGTCTATTCAAGGGAATATCGGAAAGCCATTTTTGTAGTTCCTGCTCGGGTAAATTTTCCGTCATTTCTGTTTGAATAAATCCTGGTGCAACAACGTTACAACGTATGTTACGGGAGCCTAATTCTTTCGCAATGGATTTGGAAAGTCCAATAAGACCTGCTTTTGAAGCGGCATAGTTTGCTTGTCCTGCATTCCCACTTACTCCAACTACTGACCCCATATTGATAATTATTCCATTTCGTTGTTTTAACATGGGTTTTATTGCCGCTTTACAATAGTTAAATGCACTCTTTAAATTATTATCTATGACAAAGTCCCACTGTTCTTCTGTTAAACGTAGCAATAAGTTATCCTTTGTAATTCCTGCATTGTTAATAAGCACATCCAGCCTTTGTTCACTTTTAACAATCTCCTCCACAACTTCTTGAGCTCGTTGAAAATCCGAAGCGTCTGCTTGAAAAGCACCCACTTGAATACCTTTACTTTGTAGTTCTCGAATAATCTCTTCCGCTTTAGTTTGAGACCCTAAATACGTAAAATAAACTTTTGCTCCCTCATGCGCACACTTAAACACTATCGCTTTGCCAATTCCCCGCGATCCTCCTGTCACTAATACTATTTTTCCTGAAAGTTCCATTTATCTCTAATAATATGCAAAAATAATAGTTTTTTATCTAAACTTGGAATATTTACTTTCATTTTTGTATATTAGTCATCACTTCCTTCACATACAACTGTTCCTTCACTGCTACTACCGTCAGTAAATGCATATTAGGGCGTTCTTGTAACGCTTTATCACTTTCGTAATATCCTAAAAGCTGTGTTTTCGCTTCCTGTTGTACCTTCTCTAACTCATGAGCTTGCTCTTTCTTCAAATACTTTAATTCTATCACATATTGATGATGCGGTGGATTATTCGGCTTATTGAACAAAATCAAATCAGGATAACCCCCA